>NZ_QAIQ01000061.1 GCF_003061105.1 Arthrobacter sp. HMWF013 | reverse complement strand
CGCTGGTAATGGTTACTGCGGTGCTTGCGGGCCCCTGGAGCGATCGCGTGGGGAAGCGCAAGCCCTTCGTGATCGCCTCCTCCGTCATGATCGCCTTGGCAGGCCTCACCATGGCGTTCTTCCCCGTGTGGACCGGCGCCCTGGTGGGGGCCGCCATCCTGGGTATCGGCTACGGCGCCTACCAAGCCGTTGACTTTGCGCTGCTGACGCAGGTATTGCCGCAGGCCGCGGACCGCGGCAAGGATATGGGGGTCATTAACGTGGCCGCCTCGCTGCCGCAGGTGTTCGCGACGGGCCTCGCTTTCCTCGCGGTGACGCAGTTCGGCGGGTACGTCACGCTCTTCACCACGGCAGCGGTCATCGGCCTGCTCGGCGCCGTGTTCGTCGTGAAAATCAAAGGTGTTGACTAAATACGCCACAAAGTTGTGCCGTATAGTTGACGCGGACTGCAGGCGGCACGGGATGGGGACGCTCCTGGCTGCTGCGCCATAAAATACAACCCCGGAATGCTGATGCCTGAGACCCTTTCCGTCTATCCGCCCATGGCCGAGAGGCCCGCCACTCCGCGCCAGCGGCTGCGCTATACCCGCATCCTGGAGGCCGCGGGAGGGTTTGCCCGCAAGGGGCTCGACTCGGTGGAACTCTCGGAGATCGCAGAAAAGGCCGACGTGCCGCTGGGCACGATCCACCGCTACTTTCCCTCTGCCACGCACCTGATGCTCTCGCTCTACCGCCACCAGCTGGACGAGCTCCAGTCACGCACCCAGGCATCAGCCTCCCGGTTCCGCGGCCGGGCCCTCACCGGGGTGGTGATGGAGATCTTCCACATGCGGGTGATGCAGCCTGCTGTGGAGCAGTGCCTGCGGCGTGGTGTCTACCTCGAGGAGAAAGACACTACCGCCCTCCTGCGGGAGATCGATGCGCTGAGTGAAAAGGCTGTTTCGGTGGCTTCCGACGACGCCGCGGCAGCACGTGTGCTCCTGCTGACGGTCACTGGTCTGGTCCAGTCAGTCCGAAACCGCCGGTTGTCGCTCTTCGAAGCCGAAGAGGACCTCAAAAAGGCCTGCACCCTGCTCGCTCCGGCATCGCCCACGGCCAAAACAACCCGCCGGACAGCGTAACCGGTCTAGACCAATGCGGCTATAAATGCGCTTTTTGACGTGATTTGAGTCACAGAAAAGGCTGTTTTGGCCCTTTTTGGGCCTCTGAGGGTGCTTGACGTCGATTTAGTCGGGCCCATGCTGATTATCATTGCAGGACCGGAGTGGCTGGCAACCAGCATCTGCAGACATCTCAACGGCTTCACACCGGGCCCGCCACCTTAGGGCCCAGGAAGCGCCGATTTCCCTCACCTTGAGCCTCCCTGTGCTTGAGCCTTTCGCGCCGTGCGCCCACGGCTAGCCCCAGGAGACAACGAAGTGTCCATTGACGCAATCGCACCCACCGACAATTCCGCCGCCACGGCCCTGACCGAAGCCGAGATCTTCGACGCCCACCAGGGTGGCAAGCTCTCCATCAGCAGCACCGTCCCGCTGGCCAACAAGCGCGACCTTTCCATCGCGTACACCCCGGGGGTGGCCGAAGTCAGCCGCGCCATCCACCACAATCCGGAACTGGCCCGGACCCTCACCTGGGCGGAGCGCCTGGTGGTTGTGGTCAGCGACGGCACCGCGGTGCTGGGCCTGGGCAACATTGGAGCCAGCGCCTCGCTGCCCGTCATGGAGGGCAAGTCCGCCCTGTTCAAGACCTTCGGCGAACTGGATTCCATTCCCCTGGTCCTGAACACCACCGACGTGGACGAGATCATCGAAACCCTGGTCCGCCTCCGCCCCAGCTTCGGCGCCGTCAACCTCGAGGACATCTCGGCACCGCGCTGTTTCGAGCTCGAAGAGAAGCTCATCGAGGCACTGGACTGCCCGGTCATGCACGATGACCAGCACGGCACCGCCGTGGTTGCGCTCGCTGCCCTGACGAACGCCGCCAAGGTCACCGGCCGCGGGCTGGAAGCCCTGAAGGTGGTGGTTTCCGGTGCCGGTGCCGCCGGCATCGCCGTCGCCGAAATCCTGCTCACCGCCGGCATCAGCGATGTGGTGCTGCTCGACTCCAAGGGCGTCATCAACAGTGAGCGCGCGGACATCGCCGCCGATCCGCAGAGCAAGAAGGCCCAGATGGCGGCACGCAGCAACCCGCGCGGCATCAACGGCGGCCCCGGTGAGGCCCTGCTCGGCGCGGACGTCTTCATCGGGGTTTCCTCCTCGAAGCTCGCCGAGGACCACCTCAAGCTGATGAACGCCAACTCCATCGTGTTCGCACTCTCCAACCCGGACCCTGAAGTCCTGCCCGAGGTCGCGTCCAAGTACGCAGCCGTCGTGGCCACCGGCCGCAGCGATTTCCCCAACCAGATCAACAACGTGCTGGCCTTCCCCGGGATTTTCCGCGGCGCGCTGGATGCCGGCGCCCGCCGGATCACGCCCGCCATGAAGCTCGCCGCGGCACGTGCCATCGCGGAACTCGCCGAGGCGGACCTGTCCGCGGACTACATCGTGCCCAGCCCGCTGGATCCCCGCGTTGCCCCGGCCGTGACGGCAGCCGTCGCCGCAGCCGTGGTAGCGGAGTAAGCCCCGCGCACATGGCTCAACCAGCCACAACGCCCGACGGCGGTGCCTCCCTAACGGGGGCGCCGCCGTCGGGCGTTAACGGACTGGTCCGCGCGGGCGTTAACCAGTCGTTAGCCCGGGCGGTGCCGGGAGCGGCCGCGCTGCCGCCCTAAGCTGGGGTTCATGAACTCCGAGACTGTTGTGACCATTCTGTGCGGCCTGGCGATCCTGGTCGGTGTGGCAGGCACCGTCATCCCGGTCCTGCCCGGCAGCTTCCTGATCGGACTCAGCCTGCTGGCGTGGGCGATCTGGGGCGGTGCCGGAACGGCCGGCTGGGTGGTCTTCGCGGTGGGAATGGTGTTTGTGCTCGCCGGCATGGCGGCCAGTGCAGTGCTGACCGGACGGAAGCTCAGGCAGCACAGCATTCCCAGCCGCAGCGTGGTGATCGGTCTCGTGGCAGGTGTGGCCGGAATGTTCCTCATCCCCGTGGTGGGGCTCTTTGTCGGTTTCGCCGCCGGACTGTTGCTCAGCGAATTCCTGCGCACCCGGAACATCGGCACGGCCACGTCCACCAGCTGGGCCGCCCTGAAAGCCACCGGGCTGGGCATGCTGGTGGAGTTCGGGCTGGCGTGCCTGGCGGCGAGCACGTGGGTCATCGGACTCTGGGTCGCCGCAGCCACGTAGCCGGGGCAGCCCCGTAGCATGGAAGCATGACCGTGGGGGATGCCGAAGGACCGATCTACCGGGATACGCGCGATCTGACGCCGTTCGGCCACACCCACCTGCAGACGCCGGTCCGGGAGCTTGCCGGGAACGTGGGCGGGATACTCCACGGCGTGCTGGGCGGCCGGGATGCTGCGCTGATCTCCGTGGATGGCGAGGTCCCCAGGCTCAAGCGGATGCCCGCCAAGCCCGTCAAAGCGGTTCACGACGCCATTTTCAACAGCAAGGAGCCCGAACGGCTCATCACGTTGGGCCGCACCTACCCCGGCTGGGCAGGACTCTGCTCGGTGATGGCCGGACTCCTCGCGTACCAGCACGGTGGCCACCTGCGCGCTTCCGAACTGCTCCAGCGCGGGCTGTCCATCAGGAACGACGACGACGCCAACATCTACGCGGCCCACTACCTTACGCGTGTGGTCACCCGGGTCGAGGTGGCCGAACGCATCGTGGTTCCTGTCCTGTTCAGCCAGGAGTCCGTGTTCCTGGCGCTCTCGCATTCCCTGCGGGAGACCGGCCAGCTGGAAGCCGCCCTGCAGACGGTGGCCGCCCTGCCGCCGTCGCTGCCGTCCGCCCTGGCGCGCTGTGCGCTGGCGTTCTCGCTGGGACGGGACAAGGAAGTGGTGATCTGGACCGAGGGCCTGATG
>NZ_QAIQ01000543.1 GCF_003061105.1 Arthrobacter sp. HMWF013 | reverse complement strand
AAATCCAGCAGGCACGCCACACTGCCGCCGATTATTCAGCGCACTCCTAGCGCGCTACTCACAGCACGCGCCTCCTGGCAACGAAAGCAAACAGGCAGCACACGGCAAACCTGGCAGAACCGCAGTCAGGAAGCCCAGCAAGTTTCAGACAGTGATGGCCGCGATCCTCCAGGGATCGCGGCCATCACTGCTTAACGGCGGCAGGTACTTCGTCCGGGCTGGCTGTCCCGTCCTGACCCGCAGGCTCAGGACGGGACAGCCAGGGAGCTAGCGCGGCGCCAGGCTCAGCCGGATCTGGACTGCAGTACCGCCACCGTCGCGGGGACGCCACTGAATGGAACCGCCCAGCTCACTGGTGACAAGCGTGCGCACGATCTGGAGCCCCAGCCCCTCCACGTGCGGAGTGTCGGGGAGCCCCACCCCGTCGTCGGCAACGGTGACGGTGAGCAGTTCCTCGCCGTCTTCCTCTTCGGAACGGTCCGCTATCAGCCACACGGTCCCCGCACGTCCCTCGAGCCCGTGTTCGACGGCGTTGGTCACCAACTCGTTAATGACCAGGGCCAGCGGGGTGGCAAAGTCGCTGGGCAGTTCGCCGAAAAGCCCTGAACGCTCGGTCTTTACCTGTTGTGAGGGTGAAGCGACCTCGGCGGACAGCCTGAACTGGCGGCCGATGAGCTCATCAAAATCGACGCTCTGCGCCAACCCCTGTGAGAGCGTCTCGTGGACCAGAGCGATGGTGGCGACACGCCGCATCGCCTGCTCGAGGCCCTGTTTGGCCTCGTCGCTTACCATTCTCCGGGATTGCATCCGCAGCAGCGCGGCAACTGTCTGCAGATTGTTCTTTACCCTGTGGTGGATCTCACGGATGGTGGCATCCTTGGTGACGAGTTCCATCTCACGGCGCCGGAGTTCGGACACGTCGCGGCAGAGCACCAGGGCGCCAAACCGTTGCTGCTCGTCCCGCAGCGGGATGGCCCGGAGTGAAAGGCTCACGCCGCGGGACTCGATCTCACTG
>NZ_QAIQ01000542.1 GCF_003061105.1 Arthrobacter sp. HMWF013 | reverse complement strand
AACTTGCCCAGCTACTGCACGTACCTTTTGTGGACACGGACGTCCTCGTCGTTGAGGCCCATGGCAGCATTGCCAGCATCTTCGCGGGCCGCGGTGAGCATGCCTTCCGGGAAATCGAGGCCCGGACCGTGGCCTCGGCCGTGGAGCACGCGGAAGGTACGGGCTCCGTTATTTCGCTCGGCGGCGGAGCGGTTCTGGATTCCGGAACGCAGCAGCTCCTGGCCCGCTGCACCGTGGTGTACCTCGAATGCGATGAGGAAACCGTGGCCAGCCGGATCGCCCGGAACTCCGGCAGGCCCCTGCTCGCCGGGGACGGAATGGCCCGCTGGTCCGCACTATTTGCCACCCGAAAGCCCGTTTACGAACGGCTGGCCGACGTCGTGATAGACGTCCGCCACGGCTCGGTCACCGAGCTGGGACACCGGCTGCAGGTTGCGCTCAGCGACTACGCAGCCGCCAAACAGGAAGTTGAACAGTGAGCGTCGATTCAACAATCATCAAGGTCACCGGCGAGACCGCTGGGCAGAACTACGACGTCGTAGTGGGCCGCGGACTGCTTGGCAGCCTTCCGGAACTGCTGGGGGAACGGGTCCGCAGGGTCCTGGTCATCCACCCCCGGGCCCTGCGCCTGACAGGTGACACCGTCCGGGACGAGCTGGCCGCCGCCGGATTCACGGCCCTGACCGCAGAAATTCCCGATGCCGAGGAAGGCAAGCACATCCAGGTTGCCGCGTTCTGCTGGCAGGTCCTGGGCCAGAATGACTTCACCCGCTCGGACGCCATCGTCGCTGTGGGCGGCGGTGCCGTCACGGACCTCGCGGGGTTTGTGGCGGCAACCTGGCTCCGCGGAGTGAAAGTCATCCACATGCCCACCAGCCTGCTGGGCATGGTGGACGCTTCCGTAGGCGGCAAAACCGGCATCAACACGGCCGAAGGCAAGAACCTGGTGGGTTCATTCCACCCACCCGCCGGAGTGCTGGTCGATCTGGACACACTCAAAACGCTGCCCCGCAATGAGATCATCTCCGGCATGGCCGAGGTCATCAAGTGCGGTTTCATCGCGGATCCGGCCATCCTGGAACTGGTGGAACGCGATCCTGCCGCGGCGACAGACCCGGGATCGGACGCCCTGCGGGAGCTGATCGAACGCGCCATTACGGTCAAGGCCACAGTGGTTTCCGAGGACCTCAAGGAATCCGGGCTCCGCGAGATCCTGAACTACGGCCACACCCTGGGCCACGCCATCGAGCTCGTGGAGCGCTACTCCTGGCGCCATGGTGCCGCGGTGTCAGTGGGCATGATGTTCGCAGCGGAGCTTGCCCGCAGTGTGGGACGGCTCAGCGATGCCGACGCCGACCGCCACCGGAGCATCCTGGACACCCTGGGGCTCCCGGTCACCTACCGGCGGGACCGCTGGCAGGGTCTGCTGGACGGCATGCGCCGGGACAAGAAGTCCCGCGGTGACCTGCTGCGCTTCGTGGTCCTGGACGGCATCGCCAAACCGGGCATCCTTGATGTCCCGGACACGTCGCTGCTTTTCGCGGCCTACCAGGAAATCGCCTCCTGATGCAGGGCGACCTCGCAGGCACCGGCGACTGGCCTGAGGCAGGCTTCCCCGGCATCAGGATCAACCCGTTGTCCTTGTTGCCGGAGATCGTCAACGAGGATGCCTGCGAGGCTGCGCTGACGGCATCCACCGATCCCGCGGACCGCGTTTTCGTCCTGATCGCCGAAGGGCGCCCGTCCGAAGCGGCCGAGCTGCTCGCAGAGGCCCGCTTCAAGGATCCGGAGTCTTTCCAGCTGCGCGCCTGCGAGGCCGAGCTGTTGCGGATCACCCACCGCACCGACCGCGCGGTGGACCTGTTC
>NZ_QAIQ01000541.1:6707-7288 GCF_003061105.1 Arthrobacter sp. HMWF013 | reverse complement strand
GTCCGCACCCCTGCGCGCTCCAGAATGGCCGTCAGGACCTGCTGGCACACCAAAGCGACCAGCAAAGCGAACCCGGAAGCCTCGACCCGCCGCAGATCGTTATCCATCAACGCGGCGACCGTAACGGGGACCGCAAACGTCAGCGCCACACGGGCTCCCAGGACCAGACGGCCGCGGATATCGCCCGCCGAGTAGAATCCGCGTGCAGCCCAGTAGCCGGCTGAGAGGACCAGGAGGACTGCAAGCGGCCCCGCTCCCATCGACGGGGACGCAATCACCGCCAGCGCCAGCGCAGCCACGGGCGCCCATTCGGCCCTGCCCGCCCACCTCATCGCAAGGACCATGCCCGTGGCCAGGGACAACCCGACCGGGCCCCACAACGGCACCGTTCCCGCATACTCAGGCGAAAAGGCGGACCCGCGGAACAATCCCATCGCAACTTCCTGGAGGCCAAACACCGCTGTTGCCGCGAGCTGCAGTCCAAAAGTCAGCGACGCGTCGACGCGCCACAGGCCCTCATTACCGCCGGCGGCGACCCCCGCGCCCGGCGAAGTGGACCCCTCCGGTTGAGGGAACCAGAG
>NZ_QAIQ01000541.1:0-6697 GCF_003061105.1 Arthrobacter sp. HMWF013 | reverse complement strand
ACGCCACCGCCACGGCCTGAACCGCAAGCAGGGCGGCCGCTGCGAGAAGAGCGTCACTCCCCCGGCCGCTCAGGTGCCATACCTCGACGGCGGCGGCAACAGTCAGTGCGGCACGTGCACCATAGAGGTTGAGCACCCTCAGCCGCAGGGGAACGGCTGAACTCAACGGCTTCGAGGACATCAACGCAAAGTACAGTCCGCACATGCCCATGACCAGGGCGTATTCCGCCCTGTCCAGGAGCAGCGGTACAAACGTCGCGGCGGCCGCTACAGCGGGAACAACCATCGGGTGGAGCATAGTCAGTGGCCTGACGTAAACCGGCGGCAGCCAGCCCGGCCGGACCATGGCCAACGCGGTCAGGAGCGTGGCGATTCCTATCAGTACGGCGAAGTACCAAACCAGCGCACCGCCAAGGACTGAGACTCCGGAGAACGCGGTGGATGCCACGAAGGTGAGGGACAGGTAAACCAACACCCGGCTCTCAAGGCGCACCGCAGCCGCAATGTAACCGGCCGTGCCGATCACTGATGTGATCAGCCAGGCGGCCGGGCCATCGTGCAGCGCAAAGTTGTACAGCCCCAGTCCTGTCACTGGCACCATCGCCAGCCCCGTGCCCGTGAACGCTACAGCGGCCGGTTTCAGCCGGGGCACCTTGGCCAGGAGCACAAACCCCGCACCATAGAACAATGCCGTAACCACGCAGACCCCGGCGAAACGCAAGACGGGTGGCAGGCCAGTGCCGATGAACAAGGCCGCGGCGGCCACCAGCATCAGGCTGGCAACGTACAACGTGATGTTGATGTTCTGGCGGTCCCGCTTTTCGCGCCGGGCCTGCCGCTCGGCCGGCGTTTCCGGGAGCGGCTGGAATGCTTCGGCCCGGAAGGGATCCGCGTTGGAGGCAGGGACGCGGGGCTGTGAAGGTGCCTGCGGGACCAGCGGCGCGGGGAGGACCACCCGGGCAGGAGGCGCCGGAACCGTCACTGGCGGAAGCGGCGAAATGGCCGCGAAAGGCGAGGCTGGTGCCACAGAGATGGGAACCTCCGAGGGAGGCACCGATGGTGCGGGCCGGGGCGCGCTGGCGCCCGCCGTCGTCGGGCCCTGGAGCCTGGCCATGGCGTCAAGCCACCCCTGGAGGTGGCCTGCGCGGTAACCGGCCTCGTACGCTTCGTTCCCCACAGTGGTCCCTCTCCCGAAGACAGGTTGCCTGTCCGGTTTCCCGGCCCTATTAATCCAATGACTGGATTAACTGTAGCAAAGAACAGCCCCGCTGCACCAGCAGCGGGGCTGTTCCAAACTTCACCTCAGGCCGTCAGACGGCCTTTCAATTCAGCGATCAATCAGATCAACAAGTGACTACTTGATGATCTTGGTGACGCGTCCTGAACCAACGGTGCGGCCGCCTTCGCGGATAGCGAAGCCGAGGCCCTCTTCCATGGCGATGGGCTGGATGAGCGCAACGGTCATCTCAGTGTTGTCGCCAGGCATAACCATTTCCGTGCCCTCAGGCAGGGTGATAACGCCGGTTACGTCCGTGGTGCGGAAGTAGAACTGCGGGCGGTAGTTGGAGTAGAACGGGTTGTGACGCCCGCCTTCGTCCTTGGAGAGGATGTAGACGTTAGCCTCGAAGTCGGTGTGCGGGGTGATGGAACCCGGCTTGACGACAACCTGGCCACGCTCTACGTCATCACGTTTCAGACCGCGGAGCAGGAGACCACAGTTCTCGCCGGCCCATGCTTCGTCGAGCTGCTTGTGGAACATCTCGATACCGGTAACCGTGGTCTTCTGGACCGGGCGGATGCCGACGATCTCGACCTCGGAGTTGATGGCGAGGGTTCCACGCTCGGCGCGGCCCGTAACAACGGTGCCACGGCCGGTGATCGTGAAGACGTCTTCGATCGGCATCAGGAAGGGCTTGTCACGGTCACGAACGGGGTCCGGTACCGAGTTGTCGACAGCTTCCATGAGGTCCTCGACGGACTTGACCCACACCGGGTCGCCTTCGAGGGCCTTCAGGCCGGAGACGCGAACGACGGGTGCTTCGTCGCCATCGAAGCCCTGAGCCGAAAGCAGCTCACGAACTTCCATTTCAACGAGGTCCAGCAGTTCTTCGTCGTCAACCATGTCCGACTTGTTCAGAGCAACCAGCAGGTAGGGAACGCCAACCTGGCGGGCGAGCAGGACGTGCTCGCGGGTCTGAGCCATCGGGCCGTCAGTGGCGGCAACCACGAGGATTGCACCGTCCATCTGTGCAGCACCGGTGATCATGTTCTTGATGTAGTCAGCGTGACCCGGAGCGTCTACGTGTGCGTAGTGGCGCTTCTCGGTCTGGTACTCAACGTGGGAGATGTTGATGGTAATGCCGCGCTGACGCTCTTCGGGAGCAGAGTCAATAGACGCGAAGTCGCGCTGCTCGTTGAGAGTCGGGTACTTGTCGTACAGCACCTTGGAAATGGCGGCCGTCAACGTCGTCTTACCGTGGTCAACGTGACCAATGGTGCCGATGTTAACGTGCGGCTTAGTCCGCTCGAACTTTGCCTTTGCCACAGGTTCCTCCTAGAACGTTTTCAAATGACTTACCCTTCGACCGCGCTTATCGCGGCAGAAACTCAGGTAAGTCTACTTGGGGGGCTTTGGATTGGTGAAATTGCAGATTCAGGAACTAATACTAGTGCCTAGAGCCTGTTCGTGCAGATGGCCGCCGGCGGGGCCGGAACCGGCCATCTGCACCAGGTGAATTTCCGGAACCGGAAACGCACCCGAGTTTGTTGCTGCGAGAGCCGTGAAGACTACTCGCCGCGGTTCTTCTGGATGATCTCGTCGGCGTAAGCCTTCGGGACCTCGGCGTAGCTGTGGAACGTCATGGAGTACACAGCGCGGCCCTGGGTCTTCGAGCGCAGGTCACCGATGTAGCCGAACATGCCGGACAGCGGGACGTGCGCGCGGATGACCTTGACGCCCTGGGCATCTTCCATGGACTGCATCTGGCCACGGCGGGAGTTGAGGTCACCAATAACTTCACCCATGTATTCCTCAGGGGTGCGGACCTCGACATCCATCAGCGGTTCGAGCAGGACAGGGTTCGCCTTGCGTGCGGCTTCCTTGAAAGCCATACGGCCGGCGATCTTGAACGCCATTTCCGAGGAGTCAACATCGTGGTACGCGCCGTCAATCAGCGTGGCCTTGATGCCGACAACCGGGTAACCTGCCAGGACGCCGTCGTTCAGCGCATCCTGGATACCGGCGTCCACCGACGGGATGTATTCACGGGGAATACGACCACCGGTGACCTTGTTCTCGAACTCGTACAGCTCGCCCTCGGACGTGTCCAACGGAGCGATCGCAATCTGGATCTTTGCGAACTGGCCCGAACCACCGGTCTGCTTCTTGTGCGTGTAGTCGTGACGCTCTACAGCACGCTTGATGGTTTCGCGGTAAGCAACCTGCGGCTTGCCAACGTTTGCCTCGACCTTGAATTCGCGGCGCATGCGGTCCACCAGGATGTCCAGGTGGAGCTCGCCCATGCCGGCGATGATGGTCTGACCGGTGTCCTCGTTGAGGGAGACCTGAAAGGTCGGGTCCTCAGCGGAGAGCTTCTGGATGGCCGTGGAGAGCTTCTCCTGGTCACCCTTGGTGTTCGGCTCGATCGCAACAGAGATCACGGGCTCCGGGAAGCTCATGGACTCGAGGACGATCTGGTTGGAGGAATCGCACAGGGTGTCGCCCGTGGTGGTGTCCTTCAGACCGATCGCTGCGTAGATGTGGCCAGCGGTAGCGCCGTCAACCGGCATTTCCTTGTTGGCGTGCATCTGGAACAGCTTGCCGATGCGCTCCTTCTTGCCCTTGGTGGAGTTGACCACCTGGGAGCCTGCTTCCACGTGACCGGAGTACACGCGGATGAAGGTGAGCTGACCGAAGAACGGGTGCGTGGCAATCTTGAACGCCAGAGCCGAGAACGGCTCTTCGGAAGACGGCTTGCGCGTCAGTTCCTTCTCTTCGTCGCGGGGATCGTGACCGATCATCGGCGGGACGTCGAGCGGGTTCGGCAGGTAGTCAACGACAGCATCAAGCATCGGCTGGACGCCGCGGTTCTTGAAGGCAGAGCCACAGAACACCGGGTACAGCTCGGAGTTGATCGTCATCTTGCGGATGCCGGCCTTGAGCTCGTCCTCGGAGATTTCTTCACCTTCGAGGTACTTCTCCATGAGCTCTTCGGAGGACTCTGCAACGGTCTCAACGAGCGCTGCGCGGCACTCTTCAGCCTTCTCCTTGAGGTCAGCCGGGATCTCCTGGATCTCGTACTTGGCACCCATGGTGACGTCACCCTTGGAGTCGCCGGGCCAGACCAGTGCGCGCATGTAAAGCAGGTCTACGACGCCGATGAAGTCATTCTCGGCGCCGATCGGCAGCTGCATGACCAGCGGCTTGGCACCGAGGCGGCCGACGATGGTGTCTACGGTGAAGTAGAAGTCAGCACCGAGCTTGTCCATCTTGTTGACGAAGCAGATACGCGGAACGTTGTACTTGTCAGCCTGGCGCCAGACGGTCTCGGACTGCGGCTCAACGCCTTCCTTGCCATCGAAAACAGCGACAGCGCCGTCGAGGACGCGCAGGGAGCGCTCAACCTCAACGGTGAAGTCAACGTGGCCGGGGGTGTCGATGATGTTGATCTGGTTGTTTTCCCAGAAGCAGGTCACGGCGGCAGACGTGATGGTGATGCCGCGTTCCTTTTCCTGTTCCATCCAGTCAGTGGTCGAAGCGCCGTCGTGCGTTTCGCCGATCTTGTGGTTCACACCTGTGTAGAACAGAATGCGCTCGGTGGTGGTGGTCTTGCCGGCATCAATGTGGGCCATGATGCCGATATTGCGGACCTTACTAAGGTCGGTAAGCACGTCCTGTGCCACGGTGTCTCCCTTTCGGATGGACTGCACGTTCGCCGCCGGCTCTGTTGAGCCGGCGGCGTCCGGGAAGTATTACCAGCGGTAGTGTGCGAAGGCCTTGTTGGACTCGGCCATCTTGTGGGTGTCTTCGCGACGCTTCACAGCGGCACCGAGACCGTTTGAGGCATCCAGGATTTCGTTCTGGAGGCGCTCAGTCATGGTCTTTTCGCGGCGGGCCTTGGAGTAGCCAACCAGCCAACGCAGCGCGAGGGCGGTGGAGCGGCCCGGCTTGACCTCAACCGGAACCTGGTAGGTGGCGCCGCCAACGCGGCGTGAGCGGACCTCGAGGGAAGGCTTGACGTTCTCCATGGCCTTCTTGAGGGCTGCTACGGGGTCGCCGCCGGACTTGGCGCGGGCGCCTTCGAGGGCACCGTAAACGATGCGCTCTGCGGTGGACTTCTTGCCGTCAACGAGAACCTTGTTGATCAACTGAGTGACCAGCGGGGAGCCGTATACGGGATCTAGTACGAGCGGCCGCTTGGGGGCCGGACCCTTGCGAGGCATATTACTTCTTCTCCATCTTTGCGCCGTAGCGGCTGCGTGCCTGCTTACGGTTCTTCACACCCTGGGTATCGAGGGCGCCACGGACGATCTTGTAGCGGACACCCGGAAGGTCCTTAACACGACCACCGCGAACGAGCACAATGGAGTGCTCCTGCAGGTTGTGGCCTACACCGGGGATGTAAGCGGTAACTTCAATGCCACCGTTGAGGCGCACACGTGCGACCTTACGCAGAGCCGAGTTCGGCTTCTTGGGGGTGGTGGTGTAAACGCGGGTGCAAACACCGCGGCGCATCGGGCTGCCGTTCAGGGCAGGAGCCTTGGTCTTTTTGACCTTAGGCGTGCGGCCCTTGCGGACCAGCTGGTTAATCGTAGGCACTCTCGTGTTCTCCGTTGGTTTGATCTCTACCGGCGCGTTCAGGCGTCAGCCTGAAGTGCATCGGTTTTGGCGTTGTCCCTGCAGCCGTGAGGTCTAGAATCTTGCTTAGGCGTGCAAAAGCGTGGCATTCGTTGCGCACCTAGCCCGCAACCCGGAAACAAGCTCCCACCCAAGCATCATGAGAACAAAACCAAAATGATGCTTGCGGCGGCCTTCATCCACTGCCACACAGAACAATTACACAAAGTTTAGCACGGCTGGCTCAGCACCCTTAATCAGGTGTAGGCGAAAAGCCAACGCCTCCCGCCGTCGTCGGCCGTTTCCGCTTTGAACAGCAACCCGGGTTAAACAGCAACGCGGGGTCACTCTGAGCCCAATCCGAGGTGAGGATTGGGCCTTAAGTGACCCCGCGTTGCTTTAGAAGGGCAGGGCGTCCGGGTCCCTACGTGGCGCGGAACGCGACACGTAAGGACCCGCCCTGCCCGCTAGCGGAAGTCGTTTCCGAGATCGTAGTCATCCAGCGGGATGGCGTGGAACTCAGGAGCTCCGTCGCCGCCCAGGGAATCGTACGAGAAGTCACTGAATGCGCTCGGGCCGGTGAACAGGTTGGCCTTTGCTTCCTCAGTGGGCTCCACGGTGACCTCGGTGTAGCGCGGGAGACCCGTGCCGGCCGGGATCAGCTTACCGATGATGACGTTCTCCTTGAGGCCGAGCAGCGGATCGCTCTTGCCTTCCATGGCCGCCTGCGTCAGGACGCGGGTGGTCTCCTGGAAGGAAGCTGCGGACAGCCAGGACTCGGTGGCCAGGGACGCCTTGGTGATGCCCATGAGCTCAGGACGTCCGGAAGCCGGAGTCTTGCCCTCGGACACAACGCGGCGG
>NZ_QAIQ01000540.1:4239-11565 GCF_003061105.1 Arthrobacter sp. HMWF013 | reverse complement strand
TCCTAGGCTACCGTCCGGTGAGCGACCAGGCGTCCTCAGAACCGTCGTCATCATCCCCGCGGGAACCGGGAGGTGAGTCGGCGCCGTCGTAATATTCAACGTTCTGGCTCCGCTGGTCCAGGTCCGCCTGGACCAGGTCCTCGGCGTAACCACCCTGGGCGATGTTGGCGTTGGCGTTCTCGCTCAGGGCCGCAGTCTGCGAGTCGGCGACCACCGGAGCCTCCTGGCCCTTCATCGCGGCAAGGACCTGCGCGAGGTCGTCCGGCTTGACCAGGACGTCGCGGGCCTTCGATCCCTCCGACGGACCAACCACTCCCCTGGACTCCAGCAGGTCCATCAGGCGCCCGGCCTTGGCAAAACCGACGCGGAGCTTGCGCTGGAGCATCGACGTCGAACCGAACTGCGTGGTGACCACCAGCTCGGTGGCCTGCAGCAGCACCTCGAGGTCGTCCCCGATGTCGTCGTCGATCTGCTTTTTCTGCGCCTCAGGGGCGACGTCGTCGCGGTACACGGCCTTGAGCTGGCCCTTGACGTGTTCGACCACCTTGTGGATTTCAGACTCAGTGACCCAGGCCCCCTGCACACGCATGGCCTTGGACGCACCCATGGGCAGGAAGAGCGCGTCACCCTGGCCGATGAGTTTCTCGGCGCCGGGCTGGTCCAGGACCACGCGGGAGTCGGTGACCGAGGACGTGGCGAACGCCATCCGCGACGGCACGTTGGCTTTGATCAGACCGGTGACCACATCGACGGACGGACGCTGGGTGGCCAAAACCAGGTGGATGCCTGCCGCGCGTGCCAGCTGGGTGATGCGGACAATCGAGTCCTCGACGTCGCGCGGAGCCACCATCATGAGGTCGGCGAGCTCGTCAACGATCACCAGCAGGTAGGGGTAGGGCCGGATGACGCGTTTGGAGTCGCCCGGCGGGTGTACTTTCCCGGCCCGGACGGCTTTGTTGAAGTCGTCGATGTGCTTGAAACCGTAGTTGGCGAGGTCGTCGTAGCGGGCGTCCATCTCCCGGACCACCCATTGCAGCGCCTCGGCGGCTTTCTTGGGGTTGGTGATGATGGGGGTGATGAGGTGCGGGACGCCCTCGTACGCGGTCAGTTCCACGCGCTTGGGGTCCACCATGACCATGCGGACCTCGTCCGGGGTGGCGCGCATGAGGATGGAGGTGATCATCGAGTTCACGAACGAGGACTTGCCGGCACCCGTGGCACCGGCGACGAGCAGGTGGGGCATCTTGGCGAGGTTCGCCACCACGTAGCCGCCCTCGACGTCCTTGCCCACACCCATGACCATCGGGTGGTCGGTGCGGCGGGCGTTCTGGCTGCGGAGCACGTCACCGAGGGAGACTGTTTCGCGGTCCGTGTTGGGGATCTCGATGCCGATGGCGGACTTGCCGGGGATGGGGCTGAGGATCCGGACATCGCTGGAGGCCACTGCGTAGGAAATGTTTTTGGACAGCGCCGTGACGCGCTCCACCTTGGTCCCGGGCGAGAGTTCGATCTCGTAGCGGGTGACCGTGGGACCGCGGCTGAAGCCGGTGACCTGGGCCTCCACATTGAACTGGTTGAGGGTTTCCGTCAGGGAAGCGACGATGGCGTCGTTGGCTTCGGTGCGCTCCTTGGGGATGGATCCCGGGGTCAGAACGTCCGACGGCGGCAGGGTGTAGGTGACGTCGCCCGCCAGGGAGAGTTGCTCGGTCCGCTGCGGAATCGGCGTAGGAAGGGGCATGGGGGTGACGGGCTTGGCCGGCACCTGCGGAAGGGCCGCCGGTGCCGGATTGAGTGAACCCGCGGCGACCATGCCCGGTGTCACCAGCGGGATGGCTTCGGTGGCATTCTCCCCCGCCCCCTGCCCGGCGGTGCCGAGGCCCTGGGCGGCTTTGATCTTCTCGACGGCGATCTCCGCCTGTGTGGGGCGGCGCACGCCGGGAGCGGGCCTGTTCCCTGAGCCCGAGGGCCCGGTTTCGGTCTCCTCGTCATCAATAACGGCGTGTTCGAAGGCTTCATCACCCACGTAGCCTTCAAGTTTGGGATCGGCCTCATCGTCTTTGCCGAAGAACCGCCGCTTCTTCTTCTTGGGCGCAGCGGCTGCGCGGGTTTCCTCGAGGTAGCTGCGGTCGTGGCTGTCCACTGCCTCACGGGGCTCCTGCAGGTCGATGCCCATCAGGTGCTCGTACGCCGTCCGCAGGCGGCGGGGAATGGCCCCAAACGGCGTGGCCGTAATGATAAGCAGCGAGACGAAGGCCAGGAGGCCATAGACCACCAGCGGCACCGCCGCGTGGATGGCTGCAAGAGGCGAGGCTGCCAGGAATCCGAGCATGCCGCCCGCCTGGCGCAGCCCGTCGAAACCCTGGGCAACAGTAGGCTGCCCGGCCACTACGTGGGCCAACCCGCAGCCTGCGAAGGTCATGATGAGGAAACCAATGCCCACCCGGTTGTTTCCCCGGCCGTCGTCGGGCGTCCGGAACAGACGGAAGGCGCAGACGAAGAGCATCAGCGGCAGCAGCAGGGACATCCAGCCGAAGGTGCCGTTGACCACGTTGTACACGGCGTCCGGGAACCAGCCTGTCAATCCCCACCAGGCAAACGTGGCGATGAACACGCCCAGGGCCAGGTTGAAAAGGGCGGCCCCATCACGGCGCTCCTCCGGAGGGAGGTCGCTGACATCGGAGCCGATCCGGCGGACTCCCCCGCCGACCAGGTGGCCGAGCCCCAGCCACGCGCCGGCCACGACGCGCAGGAGCCAGGGCTGCCGCTGTTCGACGACGGGCAGCCGGCGGGTGGCACCGGAGGATGTTCCGCCCCGGCCACTGGATTTGGACGCTGTGGTGCCCGCGCCGCGGCCCGCTGTACCGCCCGTCTTGGTGCCGGAACTGCGGCCAGTGTTGCCGCCGGAATTGCCTCGGGGCGCGGAAGTAGTACGAGTGGCCATACGTGCCACGGTACCCGAACTGATGCGGTTTTCCGCGGATTTACGGGCATTCCTGGCCCCATGTTGCTGCACGAAAAGGCCCGGTTCCGAAGAACCGGGCCTTTTGAATCCGCTGGCGGTTCGGCGCTGTTACGCCTCGAGGACCACCGGGATGATCATGGGCTTGCGGCGGAGCTTGCGGTTGACCCAGGTGCCTACCACGCGCCGCACAACCTGCTGGAGCTGGTGCGTGGTGTGGTCGGTCCGGTTCAGCACAGCCTCTTCCAGAGCGGCGTTGATCTTGGGGATGATCTCGTCGAAAACTGAATCATCCTCAGCCACGCCGCGGGCGTGGATTTCCGGTCCGGAAACCACCTTGCCGGTGGCGCGGTGGATGACGGTGATGATCGAGATGAAGCCTTCATCACCGAGCGTCTGGCGGTCCTTCAGATCGGCCTCGGTGACCTCGCCGACGCTGGAGCCGTCCACATACACGAAGCCCACCTCGATCTGGCCCACGACGTCCGCGCGGTGGTCCTTGAGGTCGATGACCGTGCCGTTGTCAGAGAGGATGACGCTGGCCTCCGGCACACCGGATTCGATGGCGATCTTGCCATTGGCAATGAGGTGGCGGGTCTCGCCGTGGACCGGCATGGCGTTGAGCGGCTCAAGGATGTTGTAGCAGTAGAGCAGTTCGCCGGCTGCGGCGTGGCCCGAGACGTGGACCTTGGCGTTGCCTTTGTGGATGACATCGGCGCCGAGCTTCAGCAGGCCGTTGATGATGCGGAAGACCGCGTTTTCGTTGCCCGGGATGAGGCTGGAGGCAAGGATGACGGTGTCCCCTTGGCCCACCACCACACGGTGGTCTCCGTTGGCCATGCGGGACAGCGCGGCCATCGGTTCACCCTGGGAGCCGGTGGACATCAGCACCACGCGGTTGTCCGGGAGGTTGTCGATGTTCTTGATGTCCACGACCAGGCCCGGGGGCACGTCAAGGTAGCCGAGCTTTTCCGCGATGGCCATGTTGCGGACCATCGAGCGGCCAACGAAGGCGACTTTTCGGTTGTGCTTGGCTGCGGCGTCCAGCACCTGTTGGACACGGTGCACGTGCGAGGAGAAGGACGCGACGATGATCCGCTTGGTGGCCTGGCCGAAGAGCCGTTCCAGCGTGGGGCCGATCTCCTTTTCCGCCGTGGTGAAGCCGGGCACGTCAGCGTTGGTGGAGTCGGACATGAAGAGGTCCACGCCCTCTTCGCCCAGCTTGGCGAAGTGGCGGAGGTCGGTGATCCGGCCGTCCAGGGGCAGCTGGTCCATCTTGAAGTCGCCCGTGTGCAGGACGGTGCCGGCGGCGGTGCGGATGAAGACAGCCAGGGCATCGGGAATGGAGTGGTTGACCGCGACGAATTCGCATTCGAAGGGGCCGAATTTTTCGACCTGTCCTTCTTCCACAGTCAGGGTGTACGGGCGGATCCGGTGTTCCTGCAGCTTGGCCTCGATGAGGGCAAGGGTCAGCTGTGAACCGACCAGCGGAATGTCCGCCCTGAGCCGCAGGAGGTACGGGACGGCGCCGATGTGGTCCTCGTGGCCGTGGGTCAGGACAACGGCGACGATGTCGTCCACGCGGTCCTGGATGTAGGAGAAATCAGGCAGGATCAGGTCGACGCCGGGCTGGGTCTCCTCCGGGAAGAGGACGCCGCAGTCCACGACGAGCAGCTTGCCGTCGATTTCGAACACGGCCATGTTCCGGCCGATTTCCCCCAGGCCACCAAGCGGAACGATCCGCAGGGTGCCTTGCGGCAGGCGTGGAGGCGTGACAAGGCCGGGAAGGGCGGTTTGGGTCATAGTGCACTACTTTCCAGGCGGAAGGGTGCCGGTCTTAGCCCTTAGGGAAAGACCAGCCCCGCTTCCGCCAAGTCCTCGCGGATGGATTCGATCTCGGCTTCGTCCGGCTCCACGAGGGGCAAACGGACAATCGAGTTGGGCAGGACTCCCTGCCATTTAAGAATTTGTTTGGCGGCTACAGCGCCCTGGACGCGTGTCATTGTTGCGCGCACCACGGGCACGAGTTCGAAATTGATCTTGCGGGCGGTGCTGAGGTCGTTGGCGTTGACGGCGTCGATCAGCTCACGGAAGCGGCGGGTGGCAACGTGGGTGGTGACGCCCACCAGTCCAACGGCGCCCAGAGCCATCCACGGGAGGGTCAGTCCGTCGTCGCCGGAGTAGAAGAGCAGATCAGTTTCCGCCATCACACGGCTGGCTGCGGTGAAATCGGCCTTCGCGTCCTTGACGGCGACGATGTTGGGGTGCTGCGCCAGGCGGATCATGGTTTCAGGTTCAATGGCGATCGACGAGCGGCCCGGGATGTCATAGAGCATGACCGGTACATCCACCGCGGACGCAACGGTCTCAAAGTGGGCGCGGACGCCGGCTTGGCTGGGCTTGTTGTAGTACGGCGTGACGAGCAGAAGGCCGTCGACGCCGAGCGCGGCCGCCTGCCGGGAAAGGTGCACGGAGTGTGCGGTGTCGTTGGTCCCGGTGCCGGCGATGATGGCGGCACGGTCTCCCACGGCCTCCTTCACGGCACGGAACATGCCGAGGTTTTCCTCGTCTGTGAGGGTGGAGGTTTCGCCGGTGGTTCCGGTGACGACCAGGCCGTCGCAGCCATCGTCCACGAGCCTGGCAGCCAACTCGGCCGCCTGCGCGTAGTCCACTTTGCCATCCTTGGTGAAGGGCGTGACCATGGCGGTCAGGAGCGTACCAAGGGCAGGAATGTGCGCGGATGTGTGAGGCATGGAAAAAACGTTACCCTGTCTCCCTCCGGTTAGGACAATGGCAGGGGCGTGATCCACGTCAAATAGGGGACTGTCAGCGGAACTTCCGCAGGGCGCTGCGCTGCAGGATGGCTGTGACCACTTCTGCGCCCGTCCCGGCTGCTGTTCTGAGCTGGAGTCCATCCGGTCCCCAGAATCCGCTCAGTCCCGACGATGGTCCTGAAGGCGTGGAGCCTGCCAGGTTTGCCAGGAGTCCGAAGATCCGGTTGTCAGAGGCGAGGGCTTCAAGGTGCAGCCCCAGCCGCAGTTTGTCATGCTGCGCATAGACAGCTGACACGGCGCAGATATCCACTCCGGCCAGTCCGGCGGCCGTGCAGTGGACAGGATCTTCTGCTTCGGAGCAGATGGCCAGGGCTATTCTCCAACCGTCCAGTTCAAGAACGCTGGAACCTGCACCGGCCGTGAAGTGCTGCTCTTCGACACCGCTAAGGCGTGTCTTGAAGCCGGTCTCCGTGGTGCCGTCAGGATGCATGGCCAGGCAGGCCATGCGTGGGGTGCCATCCGGTTCCCTGTACGCGGCCCCTGCCACGGCCGTGATGCCGCTGCGCCGGCAGATTTCATGGAGGTCATCGAGCCTGGCATCATCCGGCCTGAGCCAGGAGTCTTCCGCCGCCAACTGTGCAAAGTTGTGGCCAGTCAGGGACAGCCCCGGGAACACCACCAGCCGGGCGCCGTGGGACTCCGCATCCTCGATGAGCCGCACATGTTCCTGGGCGTTGGGGATGATCCCGCCGTCCAGCGCCTGGTACTGGATGGCGGAGACAGTCAGGGCTTCAGTCACCCTTTCATCCTAGGGACCGTGCTGCAGATTCACAGGGCGCTGCATACCGCCAGACTGCCGGCCATTCGGCACCCCTTGCCGTGCTCCCTGAAACGTGGCCCTCACCTGGCCTTCTTGCGGGACATCAGGCGGGTCCAAAAACCGGGCCGGGTTCAGGTTCACCGGCTGGCAGTACCTTTCCAGCGCCGCCTGACGCAGGTCCTCGGCCCAGGCTGCCATCTTTTGGGCGGCCCTGACGTAGTGGAAGAGTTCGGTGGGGGTCAGCGCTTCCAGATCGACTTCTGCGAGCCTGCGCGCCAGCTCCGCTCCCGCAGGCTGCGCACTGAGGGAGATGCCTTCCTGCTGCCACTGGACGTCCTCTGCAGATCTTCCGGCCACGAGCTGACGGAAGAGGAAATCCACTACGCCCGGACTCATGGCTTTCATCAGACCCGAAGGCTGTGCCGGAACGCCGGCATCAGGGCCCGGCCGCAGGGGGCTCTGGCCAGCCGGAGAATCCGGAAACTGTGAGGGCTGGGAAGGTGTGTGCATGCCGCCTATGCTATTCGAACATATATTCGAATACAAGGGCCCCTTACCGCGTCACTTGACTGCCGCCCCCAAGGCGGGTGTGAGACCATCGCCTCATGACGTCCCGTGCCACCGCAAGATCCTCCAGGATCCCCCGGCCCTCGCGGCCCACAGGCCGCCTCCGTGGCATTGACGCGGCCCGGGGGCTTGCGCTCCTGGGCATGATGGCCACGCATCTGCTTCCCACATTCGAGGCAAATGCGGACCTCACGCCCACGTGGATC
>NZ_QAIQ01000540.1:2083-4226 GCF_003061105.1 Arthrobacter sp. HMWF013 | reverse complement strand
CCTCCCGAGGGGGCTGCCCTGAATGCTGCCCGCCGTGGAATCGCGCTGCGCGCACTGGTGATCGCCGCCGTCGGGCTCTCACTGGGCGGGCTGGAGGTCAACCTTGCCATCATTCTGGTCCACTACGCCTTGTTGTTCCTCTGCGTCCTGCCGTTCCTGGGGCTGAAGCTCAAGGCCCTGTGCGCCTGGGCCGTTGGCTGGATCGTGCTTTCGCCGGTCCTGGCCTACTTGCTGAGGCCTTGGCTGATGGCGTCAGATCCGCCCTTGAACCTGGGGCACAACCCGTCCTGGGAAGACCTGGGGACGCCCTTCCCCCTGCTGGGTGACCTCTTCCTCACCGGCTACTACCCGGTTTTCCAGTGGCTGGCGTATCTGCTGGTGGGCCTGGTCATCGGCCGGCTTGCCCTCACCAAGGCGATGATTCCGGTGGTACTGCTGACAGGCGGCATCGCAGTGGCCGCCTTGGCCAAGGCCATTGGCACGGCCGCGATGGAGAACTGGGGTGGCCGGGCGGCGCTCGAGGACGTCCTGAATGCCCCCGGCTATCCGCTCGACAGCGTGCTCCAGGTCAACCTCACCGGAATCCGCCAGGAAGGATCCTGGTGGTGGCTCGCAGCCGCCGCGCCGCACTCCGCCACTGCCTTGGACCTGGCCCACACCTCCGGTGTGGCTGCCGCCGTCGTGGGCGCGTGCCTGCTGCTCGGGAGGCTCGCTGAATGGCTGGACCTCGACCTGTTGTTGCCCCTGCGGGGCGCCGGAGCCATGACGCTGACGCTCTACACAGTCCATGTTTGGGTGGTTTCGGGGTTCTACCTCAAGCCGCTGCCTGCGGGCTGGACAGAGGACGGCATGTACTTTGCCCACGCCGCGACAGCCGTCATCGTGGGCACGGCGTTTGTCCTGCTGAAGTGGCGGGGACCATTGGAATGGGTTGGCCACGCCGCCAACAGGATCGGGCGCGGCGAACGGATCGGCCAGCCTTAACAGGCACAGGCTTTCCAGGGCGGCGTCGTGGCAGCTAGGCCGGAACCTTGCCGCGGAATAGCCGGACGGCATCGCGCATGGAGGCGCGGGCGCGCTTGCGGTCCCCTGCGGCATCGTAGGCACAGCTGAGCCGGAACCAGGAGCGCCAATCTCCGGGAGCCGCCTCGGCCTCTGCCTTGTACTTTTCGAACTCCAGGTCCGCCGCGGAACGGACGATACGGCCCGCCGGTGTGCGCGGCAGTTCATCCACGGGAAGCCCGCCCTCGGCTTCGAGGACCTTCGCCATCTGTTCCGTGCGCGCGCCGAACATCAGTTCCCGGATCATGGCCCATGCCCCGACGATCGGCAGCACCAGGTAGGCGGCGCCGATGGCCTTCGCGGCCGGGTTGCTGTCTGTCAGCAGCAGGACGGACCGCTGGAAGGAGACCACCAGGTAAAAGACGAGGAGAAGCGTCACGGCACCCACCCAGATCTTGGTGCGGTTCTTGCGGAACGCCGCCAGGAAATCGCCCACGGCCTAGATCCCCAGGTCCAGGTAGCCGTCCAGGCCCACCGTCAGTCCGGGATGGGCAGCGACGTTGCGGACGCCGAGCAACACACCCGGCATAAAGGAAACCCGGTCAAAGGAATCGTGCCGGAACGTCAATTGCTCCCCCGGACCGCCGAGCAGCACCTCCTGGTGGGCCACCAGCCCGCGGAGCCGCACGCTGTGCACACGCACGCCGTCCACGTCGCAGCCCCGCGCTCCAGGCAGTTCGGTGGTGGTGGCGTCAGGGCTGGCAGGAACGCCGGCTGCCTGGCGCTCGGCCGCGATGAGCTGGGCAGTACGGACAGCCGTCCCGGAGGGCGCGTCCACCTTGTCCGGGTGGTGCAGTTCGATGATTTCCACGGACTCGAAGTACTTGGCGGCCTGAGCGGCGAAGGCTGACGCCAGCACAGATCCCAGGGCAAAGTTGGGGGCGATCAGCACGCCGGTTTCCGGGTGCTCCGCGAGGAGTGCTTCCAGCCGTGCGAGCCGGTCTGCGTCCCAGCCGGTGGTCCCCACCACTGCGTGCATGCCATGTTCGACGGCGTACCGGACGTTCGCCTCGGTGCTCTCCGGGACGGTCAGGTCCACCACGAACCGGGCGCCCGAGGAAGCCAGCTGGTCCAAGGAGTC
>NZ_QAIQ01000540.1:0-2073 GCF_003061105.1 Arthrobacter sp. HMWF013 | reverse complement strand
GCCCAGGACGGCCACGCGGCTGCGGGCGGGGTGTTGTTCGGTCATGCCTTTAACCCTACCGTCGGGCCGCACGCTGGACTGAACCGGAGGCTGTGCGTTACCTCGCACAAACCTGACCAGATCCGCATCCCGGTTGCGCCATGGGACGCACGAAGCGGGGCTCAGTCCCCCGCGCCTACCCACTCAACAGTGCCGTCAGTGAAGAACTGTTCCTTCCAGATGGGCACCTGCTCCTTGATCCTGTCCACCAGCTCCGAACACACGGAAAAGGCCTGGCCACGGTGTGCTGCGGAGACGGCGCAGACCAGCGCGGGGTCGCCGATTTCGAGCAAGCCAATGCGGTGTGCGGCCCAGATCCGGACCGGCTGCAGCGAGGCATCGCCCGCGTGTTCGGCGACGAGTGCGGCCACGACGTCGGCCATCACCTGGTGAGCTGTGGGATGCGCACTGTAACTGAGCCGCTCAACTGCCTTGCCGCCGTCGTGGTTCCTGACAACCCCGCTGAAGCTGACCACGGCCCCGGCAGTGTCCGATTCCACCGCGGCGATGGCCTGGTCCACGGAGATGGGCTCCGCGCTGAGGACCGCGTGGACCACTTCGAAGACTGATTCAGTGCCCATGGCCGCCCTCCAGCTGGTCACACAGGTGCCCGATCAAGGGATCAAGGACGGAGAGCCCGTCCATCACGCCCTTGGGCGATCCGGGCAGGTTGATGATGAATGTCCGCCCCGAAGTCCCGGCGTGGCCCCGGCTCAGCGCGGCCAGCGGCGTCTTGGCTGCGCCGGCATGCCGGACGGCCTCCATGATGCCGGGAACTTCACGGTCCAGCAGGGGCAAGGTCACGTCCGGAGTCCTGTCATCGGGGCTGATTCCCGTCCCTCCGCTGGTGATAACGACGGCGGGGTGCTGGGTCAGGAGGGCCCGGATGGCTGCGCCTACCGGTTCCCCGTCGGGGACCACCATGGCGGGGTAGGTCTCGAAGCCGTGCTCGGTCAGCCAGTCGATGATCACCGGGCCGGTTTCGTCGTCATAGATCCCGGCGGCGGCCCGGGTGGACGCGATGACAACCCCGGCCTTGCGGCCCTGCACCTCACCGTGCCGGTGCGGCTCAGGTTCACGCGCAGGATCGGGCACGTACGTACTTTCAGTGGTCACAGTGCCCAGTCCCCGCTCTTGCCGCCGCTTTTGGCCAGCACCTTGATGTCGGTCAGCACGGCGTGCTTGTCCACAGCCTTGATCATGTCGTAAACGCTCAGGGCGGCCACCGACGCCGCCGTCAGTGCTTCCATCTCGACTCCGGTGACACCCCGGGTCTTGACCGTGGCAAGGATCGCAACGGAATCGGGTCCGAGATCGAAATCCACGGTCACCTTTGACAGCGGCAGTGGATGGCACAGCGGAATGAGTTCGGGCGTTTTCTTGGCGGCCATGATGCCCGCGACGCGGGCCACAGCCAGCGCATCTCCCTTGGGAAGGCCACCGGAGCCCAGCAGGCCCAGCACCTCCTGCGTTGTGCGGACGGTGGCGGTGGCAGTGGCTTCGCGGGTGGTTTCGGCCTTCGCCGAAACGTCTACCATCTGGGCGCTTCCGTCCTGGCGGAGATGGGTCAGCGTGGGCTGGCTTTGTTCTGGATTCACAGCAACCATACTTCCACCTCATCACCCTCGGTGAGTGCGGAGACCCCCACGGGCACATGGACCAGCGCGTTCGAGCCTGCCAGGGCACGCACCAGATGCGAGCTTTCGCCGCCTTCAAGGCTGACCGTCCCGTCCGGGCGGAAGTTTCCCCGGCGGACCTGGTGCTTGCGTGCAGGTGAGGTGAGGCTCTGGGCCAGGCGGGCGCGGAGGGATGGCCGCGGAAGCGGCACGCCTAAAAGGCCGGAAAGGACGGGCCGGAGAAACAGCTCGAACGAAACCAGGCAGCTCACCGGGTTACCCGGGAAGCCAAGGAACGGCACACCATCGAAGGTGCCGATTCCCTGCGGGCCGCCGGGCTGCATTGCCACGTGGAGGAACTCCGCATCCTGGTTTTCCATGGCCTGGCGCACCACCTCGTAGGCCCCCTTGCTCACCC
>NZ_QAIQ01000060.1 GCF_003061105.1 Arthrobacter sp. HMWF013 | reverse complement strand
ACTCTATTCTCCGGCCTTCTGGTCAGTCTTTTTTGCCTCGGTGGGCGGCTCATGCAAGGCAGTCTCGGTTGCAGCGTCAGGGGACTCTGCCGCCGGCACGTAGGTGCCCTGGGAGCGGTTGCCGACCCTCAGGATTTCACCGTTGCGCAGGTACCAGATGGCCCCGTCCTCGGAGCGGACCCGGGTGATGCGCAGGCCCATGGACTCCACGACACCCACAACCTCGCTGGTTTCGATGACATCACCGATTCCGTACTGGTCTTCAATGGTAATGAAGATCCCGGCCAGGAAGTCACGGATCAGCTGCTGGGCACCGAAACCGATGGCTACACCCAGGATTCCCACGCTGGTCAGCAGCGGGGCGATGTTGATGTCGAGGTTCTGCAGCACGTACATGCTGGTGATGACGGCCACGAGCACGCCCACGATGCTGTTGAGCAGGGACCCGATGGTTTCCGCCCGCTGGACCCGGCGCTCATGGTCCAGTGCCCGGATGGCAGGTGCCACCCACTTGAAATGCGCCTTCTTGAAGAAGTTGCTCCCAGAGGCCACCCGCTTGCTGATCCGGGAAATGACAAAGGTTGCCACCAGCCAGATGGCGATACCGACACCCAGGCTGATGACGATTCCGGTGATGCTGATGCCGTCCGGCTCACTGGCGGCGGATGGAAGTATCGACAACATGCTGAACATAGGGGGTGAAACTCCTTGAGGGTCTCCGGCGGCGGCCGGTGGAAGGCATAGTCTGGCGCTCGGGTCACCCCGGCACGCCAGGCTCTGTTCTCTTTCAACCCTAGCGCCGTACCGTGGACCCATGCGCATCCTGATACTCGGTGGAACGGCCTTTCTCTCCTCGGAAATCGCCCGGCAGGCGCTGGCCGCCGGGCACCAGGTCACCTGCCTGGCCCGCGGTTCGGCGGCACAGCCGCCGGCGGGAGTTCAGTGGGTGCAGGCGGACCGTTCACTGGGCGCGAACGCATATGACGGCGCCGCCGGCCTGTGGGACGCCGTTGTTGAGGTGGCCCGGGACACAGTACAGGCCGAGGGTGCGCTGGCTGCCCTCGCAGGGCGGACCGGGCACTGGACGTTGGTCTCGAGCTGTTCCGTTTATGCCGGCCATTCGACGCCGGGAGCCCGTGAGGATGCTGCGCTCCTGCCTCCCCTGCCCGCCGGGAGGGAATCCACGCCGGAAAACTACGGGGAATCGAAGTCGGCCATCGAGCATGCCACCCTGGCGGCGGCCGGGGACAAAGCGCACCTCTGCAGGGCCGGCCTCATCGGCGGTCCCGGCGACACCACGGACCGCTACGGCTACTGGC
>NZ_QAIQ01000539.1:4917-6642 GCF_003061105.1 Arthrobacter sp. HMWF013 | reverse complement strand
AGCCGAGGTTGCGGGCCAGGATTCCCTGTTTCAGGCCCACCAGCACGGGAGCGTGGGTCAGGTTTCCGAAGTACCCCAGCTTCAGTTCGTCAGCGGCCGTAGGCGCCGGCGCGGCCTGCGCCTCCGTGTTGCGGGAAATGCTGGACGCCACCACGGCGCCGGCGGCGATCAGGAGGACCAGTCCGATCGCCAGGAAAGCCTCGATGGCACGCTTGCGCTGGGGTGCTGCGCTTTCGCCTGCCACGATGCGGATCATCCCGGGCTTGGAACTAGTCATTGTTTCACCATAGGGAGTGTCATAAACCCGTTCAATGACGCGGAAACGGGGGGTCACGCGGGTTCATCTAGCGTCACATTGAGTGGCTACAGGACGGCTTCGGGCGGTTTCAGTCGCCCTTAACGTTGACGAGCTGCCGCAGCTTGTGCCGTACCTTTACGAGGTCCTGTGCGTCACGCATCACCACGTCGATGGGCTTGTACGCGGCCGGGATTTCATCGATGAATGCCTCGCTGGCCCGGAACTCGATCCCCTGCATGGCCTGCTTCAGTTCGGCCAGCGAGAAGGTCTTCTTTGCCGCATTCCGTGAGTATTCGCGGCCGGCACCGTGCGGGGAGGAGTTCAGGGAGGCCGGGTTCCCCAGCCCTTCCACAACGTACGACGCCGTCCCCATGGACCCCGGAATAAGTCCCGGATCGCCCCGCTCGGCTTTGATGGCACCCTTCCGCGACACCCAGACCGACTTGCCGTAGTGCGTCTCGAGCTGGGTGAAGTTGTGGTGGCAGTTGATCCGTTCCCGCTCCTTGACCGGCCCGCCCACCCAGTTGCGGAACTGCGCCACAACCCGGTCCATCATTTCCTCGCGGTTCAGCAGGGCAAAGTGCTGGGCCCACCGGAGCTCCTCGATGTACCGCCGGAACTCGGGCGTGCCCTCCTCCAGGTACGCGAGGTCCGGATCGGGCACGCGGGTGCCACGCTTGTGGGTGACCTCCCGGGCGACGCCGATGTGATGCTGCGCGATCTTGTTGCCCACGCCGCGCGAGCCGGAGTGCAGGAACAGCCAGACGGCGTCGTTCTCATCGGCGGAGACCTCGATGAAGTGGTTGCCCGAGCCTAGCGAGCCCAGCTGCAGGTCCCACTTCTCCACATACTGGCCAGGGTTGAACCCTGCTTTGGCCGCCAGCTCCTTCAGCTCGGCGATCCGGGGTACCGCGGTGGCCTGGACTGTCCGGTTATTGTGGCCGGCAGACAGCGGGATGGCCCGTTCGATGGCCTCACGCAGCGGTTTCCGGTTCTTGGGGAGGTCCTTCACCAGGTACTGTGTCCGCACCGCGATCATGCCGCAGCCGATGTCCACCCCCACGGCGGCCGGAATGATCGAGCGCAGGGTGGGAATGACCGATCCCACGGTGGCACCCTTGCCCAGGTGCGCATCCGGCATCAGGGCCAGGTGCGGGTAGATGATGGGCAGCGTGGCCGTGGCGAGGGCCTGTTCGCGGGTCTTCTCGTCCAGGATCGAGGCCCAGCTGATGAGCTTGCTGTTGATGGTCTCCACTGCGTCGCCTCCCTCCCTTAAGGATACGAAACGACAAAACCGCGGCCTGTCCGCGGAGCCGGCCCGTAAGGGTCCGGTTCTGCGAACAAGCCGCGGTCTCGGGGAGAAACTCAGATCGAGTAGCGCTCGTCCTCGTGGTCGCCCGGGTGGTCCTTGACCAGGCCCGCGGCCA
>NZ_QAIQ01000539.1:0-4906 GCF_003061105.1 Arthrobacter sp. HMWF013 | reverse complement strand
GGTGCGTGTAGTTCTCCAGCGGCAGCGGGGCGGCGAGCCGGAGCTGCGCGTGGCCGATGTCGTTGAGCTCCAGGCTTGAGGTGGCTTCGAGCTTGAAGGAGGCCAGGTCCAGCTTGCCGCTGACGTTGCGGACCAGCGCCTGGACGGTGCGGGTGCCGTGCTTGACCAGCACCTTGGCACCCTCCCGCAGGGGCTTCGGGGACAGCCAGCACAGGGCTGCGTACAGGTCGGCGGAGGATTCGCGGACGGTGCCGGCGGCGGCGATGGTGTCACCGCGGGCGACGTCGAATTCCTCGGCCAGGCGGATCGCCACGGACTGCGGGGCGAACGCTTCCTGCAGGGACTCACCGGCGAAGTCGATCCCCACCACGGTGGTGGTGCGGGCGGCCTGGCCCGGCGTGAGCACGGAAACCTTGTCCCCCACCTTCACCGAACCCTCGGTGATCTGGCCGGCGTAGGCGCGGTAGTCGCGGTAGGCCTCAACGTCCAGGCCGGCGGCGACGGCGTCGGGAGCGAGTGCACCCTGCGGCCGGATGACCAGCTGCACGGGGAAGCGGAAGCTCTCCAGCTGCGTGTCGATCTCGTCGGCGGCGGGCAGGGTTTCGAGGACCTCCAGCAGGGCCGGGCCGTCGTACCAGGGGGTGCGCTCGGAGCGGTCCACCACGTTGTCGCCGTCGAGGGCTGAGACGGGGATGACCAGGAGGTCGTCGATGTGGTCGGCGGTGCCCAGTTCGGCGGAGCCGATGCCCAGTTCGCGGGCCACCTGCTGCACGTCGGCCTGGATTTCGCGGAACACGGACTCGCTGAAGTCCACGAGGTCGATCTTGTTGACGGCCACAATGACGTGGGCCACGCGCAGCAGCTGCAGCACGGACAGGTGCCGGCGGGTCTGCTCCAGGACACCCCTGCGGGCGTCAATGAGTACGACGACGGCATCCGCGGTGGACGCGCCGGTCACCGTGTTCTTGGTGTACTGAACGTGCCCGGGGCAGTCGGCCAGGATGAAGCTGCGCTGGTCCGTGGCGAAGTAGCGGTAGGCCACGTCGATGGTGATGCCCTGTTCACGCTCGGCGCGGAGGCCGTCCGTCAGGAGGGCCAGGTCGATCCCGCCCTTTTCGCCGCCGAAGCCGCGGTCGGAGGAGGTGCGGGCAACGGCGTCGAGCGTGTCAGCAAGAATTGCCTTGGAATCGTGCAGGAGGCGGCCCACCAGAGTGGACTTCCCGTCGTCGACCGATCCGGCGGTGGCAAAGCGGAAAAGCGTGGTGGGCAGGGCGGTTTCCAGCCCGGCCAGCGGCAAAGTTTCGGTGCTCATTTAGAAGTAACCATCCTTCTTGCGGTCTTCCATGGCTGCCTCGGAGATGCGGTCATCTGCGCGGGTGGCACCACGTTCGGTGATGGTGGAGGCGGCAACTTCAATCACGACGTCGCTCACGGTGGCTGCGTCCGATTCGACGGCGCCTGTGCAGGACATGTCGCCCACGGTGCGGTAGCGGACCGTCTTGGTGATGACTTCCTCGTGCGGCAGCGGCTGGGAAACTTCGCCGACTGCGCGCCACATGCCGTCGCGGGCAAACACTTCGCGGTCGTGGGCGTAATACAGGCCCGGCAGCTCGATGTTCTCGCGTTCGATGTAGCGCCAGATGTCCAGCTCGGTCCAGTTGCTGATGGGGAACGCGCGGACGTGCTGGCCCACGGTGTGGCGGCCGTTGTAGAGGTTCCACAGTTCGGGGCGCTGGTTGCGCGGGTCCCACTGGCCGAACTCGTCGCGGAGGCTCAGGATGCGCTCCTTGGCGCGGGCCTTGTCCTCGTCACGGCGTCCGCCGCCGAACACGGCGTCGAACTTGTTCTGCTGGATCGCGTCCAGCAGCGGGACGGTCTGCAGCGGGTTGCGGGTGCCGTCGGCACGCTCGGCCAGCTCGCCACGGTCGATGAACTCCTGGACGGAGCCGACGACGAGCTTAAGTCCCAGCCTTTCAACCGTGCGGTCGCGGAAGTCGATGACCTCGGGGAAGTTGTGGCCCGTGTCAACGTGCAGGACGGGGAACGGGACCTTGCCCGGCCAGAACGCCTTCGTGGCCAGGTGGAGCATCACCACGGAGTCCTTGCCGCCGGAGAACAGCAGCGCGGGCTTCTCGAACTCGGCAACAACCTCCCGGATGATGTGGATGGCCTCGGATTCGAGGGTGTCCAGGCTGGAGAGGCGCGTGGATACGGCAGCTTCAGTCACCTGGCTGGTCTCCTCAGTTAGGTAAGTGCTCATACGTGTAGTCCGCATTCTGTCTTGTCGGTGCCTGCCCAGCGGCCGGCGCGGGGATCATCGCCCGGTGCAACCTTCCGGGTGCAGGGCTGGCAGCCGATCGAAGGGTAACCCTGCGAAAGCAGCGGGTTGACGGGCAGGAGGTTGTCATCGGAGTACTGGACCAGCTGGTCGAAGCTCCACGCAGCCACCGGGTTCACCTTGACCAGGCCGTTGACCTCGTCCCAGGTGACCAGCGGGGTGTTGGTCCGGGTGGGGGCCTCGTCGCGGCGGACCCCGGTGAACCAGAGTTCGTAGCCGGCCAGGGTGCGGCGCAGCGGGGCCACCTTGCGGAGGGCGCAGCACTGGGCGGCGTCGCGGGCAAAGAGGTCCTTGCCCAGGAGCCGGTCCTGCTGCTCCACGGTGTTCTCCGGCAGCACATCCACCACGTTGACGCGGAGGTTCGCCGCCACCTCGTCACGCGTGGCGTAGGTTTCCGGGAAGTGGTAGCCGGTCTCCAGGAACAGGACGTCGACGCCGGGCATCTGGTCCGCGACCAGCGCGGGCAGGACGGCGTCGGCCATGGAGCACGCGACGGCGACGGCTGGCAGCTCGAAGTTGCGCTCCACCCAGGCGATCACGTCGCGGGCCGGGGCGTCCCAGCCGAGCTCGGCGGCGCCTGACTCGGCGATGGCCTTCAGTTCGTCGTGCGTGCGGAGGACAGCGGCAGGCGATGCCGCCCCCGCCCCTTCGCCGCGCAGCTGATCTTCGATCAGCTCAGCGCGCGGCTCCGACAGCGTGACCGGACTTCCCTCTGCTCGCAGGCTCGCAGCGGGTCCCTCGTCCGGTCCCTTAGATGCCACTCCCTGGGCGGCATCGCCTGCCACTGGGTCTATCCCGAGGGCGTGCTTGCTCACTGGAGGGCCTCCTCATCTGCTGCGTGGGCCCACTCGGCGAAGGTCTGGCCTTCGGCGCGCTGGGCAACAAAGGTGCGGACAACGCGCTCCACGTAGTCAGGCAGGTCCTCAACGTAGACCTTGAGGCCGCGGACCGTGCGTCCCAGGCCTGCTTCCTCGCGGTCGGTGGAAGCCAGCCCGCCGCCCAGGTGGACCTGGAAACCCGGGGTGGGGTCGCCGTCGGGCGTTGGCAGCATCATGCCCTTGAGGCCGATATCCGCGGTCTGGATGCGGGCGCAGGAGTTGGGGCAGCCGTTGATGTGCAGGGACAGCGCGTGCGGCAGTTCACCGGACTCCGTGAGGTCCGCAAGGCGGCGTTCCAGTTCTGCGACGGCGGTGGCTGCGGTGACCTTCGTTTCCACGATGGCCAGCTTGCAGTACTCGATGCCGGTGCAGGCGATGGTGCCGCGGCGGAACACGGACGGGCGGGCGGACAGGCCCAGGGTGTCGAGCTCGGCCACGAGGGGCTCCACCTGCTCCTTGGGAACGTCCAGGACCACCAGCTTCTGGTGCGGGGTGGTGCGCAGGCGGTAGGAGCCGCGGGACTCGAGGGTGTCCGCGAGCTTGACCAGCTGGGCGCCGGAGAGGCGGCCGGCCAGCGGGGTGGCGCCGATGAAGAACTTGCCGTCCTTCTGCTCGTGCACGCCGATGTGGTCGCCCGGGGAGGTGGGCTTCGGGGCGGCGGGGCCGTCGGCCAGCTTGTAGCCGAGGTATTCGTCCTCGAGGATCTGGCGGAACTTCTCCGGACCCCAGTCGGCCATGAGGAACTTCAGGCGGGCCTTGGTGCGCATGCGGCGGTAACCGTAGTCGCGGAAGATGCTGGTGACGCCGAGCCATACTTCGGCGGCTTCCTCGGGGCGGACGAACGCGCCAAGGCGCTTGCCCAGCATCGGGTTGGTCGAGAGTGCGCCGCCGGCCCAGAGGTCGTAGCCGATGCCCAGTTCGGGGTGCTTCACGCCGACCAACGCGAAGTCGTTGATCTCGTGGACCACGTCCTGGCTGGGGTGGCCGGTGATGGCGGTCTTGTATTTGCGCGGCAGGTTGGAGAGCAGCGGGTTGCCGATGAAGCGTTCGCCCAGCTCGGCAATCAGCGGCGTGGGATCGATGATTTCGTCCTTGGCGATGCCGGCCACGGGCGAGCCCAGGATGACGCGCGGGACGTCGCCGCAGGCCTCGGTGGTGGACAGGCCAACACCTTCCAGTCGGGTCCAGATCTCGGGGATGTCCTCCACCCGGATCCAGTGCAGCTGGATGTTCTGGCGGTCGGTGAGGTCGGCCGAATCCCGGGCAAAGTCCACGGAGATCTGGCCGATGACGCGCAGCTGCTCGGTGGTGAGCGCACCGCCGTCGATCCTTACCCGGAGCATGAAGTACTTGTCCTCGAGCTCGTGCGGCTCAAGCGTTGCGGTCTTGCCGCCGTCGATCCCGGGCTTGCGCTGGGTGTACAGGCCCCACCAGCGGAAGCGGCCGTGCAGGTCCTGGCCGGGGATGGAGTCGAAGCCCTCTTTGGAGTAGATGGACTCGATACGCTCGCGGACGTTCAGGCCGTCGTCTTCCTGTTTCCAGGTTTCGTTGGCGTTCAGCGGAGTTTTGCCGTCCACTTTCCACTGCCCGTGCGGTTTTGCGGCGGGGCGGTTGGTGCGCGCGGGGCGCTTGGCGGCTGCGGAGTCCGCGGACGCTCCGGCTAGAGCTGTATCAGTCATGCATCGACTGT
>NZ_QAIQ01000538.1:4508-6191 GCF_003061105.1 Arthrobacter sp. HMWF013 | reverse complement strand
GGCCGTGGGCCGGCACATCATGCCGCGCCTCCACGGAGCCTTCAGCCTGGGCACCGTGGCAGGCGCCGGGCTGGGCGCGTGGGCGGCGGCAGCATCCCTTCCGGTGTTCTGGCACCTCGCGGCGGCGGGCGCCGTGGTTGCAGTGTCGGTGACGACGGCGGCAGCATGGTTCCGCGCCGATATCACCCCGGTGGCCGGCGAACGCACCTACGTTCCGGACAACTTTGAGGATCCGTCCACGGGCCCCATCGCCATCATCACCCCGGGATCCCGGCCGCTGGAAGGCTCCGATGTTCCGCCCGTCCCGCTGGACAACAAACGCAAGATCGCCGAAGCCTGGCGGGACCGGCGCACGCTCCTGCTCGGGGTGATGGTGCTGGGACTTGCCCTCGCAGAGGGGGCTGCCGGCGACTGGGTAGCGCTGGCCCTGGCGGACGGGCATGGCCAGTCGGACGCCGCCGGAGCCGCCGGCTATGGGCTGTTCGTGACCTTCATGACCATTGGCCGGTTCGCCGGGACGCTGGTGCTGGACCGCTTCGGCCGGGTTCCGGTGATGCGCTGGTGTGCGGCGCTGGCCGTGTTCGGGCTTGGCCTGTTTGTGTTTGCCCCGGTGCCCTGGCTCGCGTACGTGGCCCTGGCCGTCTGGGGACTGGGCGCCTCCCTGGGTTTCCCGGTGGGGATGTCGGCCGCGGCGGACGAGCCCGCCAAAGCAGCGGCCCGGGTCTCCGTGGTCTCCACCATCGGGTACGGGGCGTTCCTGTGCGGACCGCCGCTGCTGGGCCTGCTGGCGGAACACGTGGGCATCCTGCACTCCCTGCTGTCCGTGATGGTGATGCTGGCGGTCAGTTTCCTGCTGTCGCCGGTGGCCCGCAAAGTTCCGCAGACGCCACTGCGTTAAGCTGGAACGGTGACCCAAACACTGCTCTCCCACCTGACCACGTCCGCCGTCGGAGGCCCTGCCGGCACGTTCATCGAGGCCCGGACCGAGGCGGAAATCATCGACGCCGTCCGCTCCGCCGACGCAGCGGGCGAGCCGGTACTGATCATCGGCGGCGGGTCCAACCTGCTGATTTCCGACGACGGGTTCCCCGGAACCGTGGTCAAAATCGCCTCGGAGGGGTTCACTGTCAACGCGGAGGACTCCTGCGGCGGAGTTGCCGTGGTGGTGCAGGCAGGGCACAACTGGGATGCGCTCGTGGAACATGCGGTCCTGCACGCCTGGTCCGGCATCGAGGCGCTGGCCGGAATCCCGGGCCTGACCGGAGCCACGCCCGTCCAGAACGTCGGTGCCTACGGTTCCGAAGTCTCCCAGACCATCGCCGCCGTGCGCACCTGGGACCGGACACGGAACGCCGTGCAGACCTTCACCAACTCTGAGCTGAAGTTCGGGTACCGGGATTCCATCCTCAAGCAGACCACCGTCAACGGATCACCCCGCTACGTGGTGCTCACCGTGGAGTTCCAGCTTCCGCTGGGCCGGATGAGTGCTCCCATCCGCTACGCCGAACTGGCACGGTCGCTGGGCGTGGAGCAGGGCCAGCGGGCCTATGCCAACGATGTCCGCCGCGAAGTGCTGCGGCTGCGCAGCTCCAAAGGCATGGTGTGGGATGCGGCGGACCGGGACACATATTCCACCGGCTCGTTCTTCACGAACCCGATTGTTCCCGCGGACGTGGCGGCGGG
>NZ_QAIQ01000538.1:0-4498 GCF_003061105.1 Arthrobacter sp. HMWF013 | reverse complement strand
GGTGAAGCTGTCCGCCGCGTGGCTCATCGATCAGGCAGGATTCGGCAAGGGCTACGGGCTCGAGGATGCCAGCGCGTCCGGCGGGCGGGCTTCCCTGTCCACCAAACATTCCCTGGCCATCACCAACCGGGGCTCAGCCAGCGCCAAGGACATCCTGGCGATCGCACGCGAGGTGCGGGCCGGCGTCGTCGAACGCTTTGGCATTGAGCTGCACCCGGAACCGCTGCTGATCGGCCTGACGCTCTAACGACGACGACCGACGGCGGCCAGCGGCGGACCATGGCGGGCTGAGGGCAGGTTTCTGGTGGAGGGAGTGGGGGGCATGGCGCCGAAGCGCATCAACCGGAAGATCATGGGCCGGCTGCGTCTCGCCTCCCAGGGGCTGTTGGGCCCCGGGCTGGGTTCTGTCCCGGAGGCTGTCGGCTGGATGACGGCCTCGCAGGCGCAGGACCTGCAGGCGGCACTGTGGGCGGTGGGTCTGCGGGTTCCGGGGTCTGGCCTGGGTGATGTCAGGTCCGCGCTGGACAGCGGCAGCGTGGTCCGTTCCTGGCCGATGCGCGGCACGCTGCACCTGGTGGCACCCGAGGATCTGCGGTGGATGCTGGGCCTCACCGCCGAGCGCCTCACCCGCAGCATTGCCGGCAGGCACCGCGAGCTGGACATCGCGTGGACGGACGTTGAAAAGTGCCGCGACGCCGCCCTGGAGCAGCTGGCGGGCGGCGGTGCTTTGAGCAGGGCGGAACTCTTCGCCGTCTTTGAGGCGGCTGGCCAGCCCACCACCGGCCAGCGCGGGATCCATATCCTGGGAACCTTGTGCCGGCACGCCTGGCTGGTGCCAGGCCCCTTATCCGGAAACCAGCAGCTGATGGTGGCATTCGACGACTGGATCCCGGAATCGCGCGGGCTTGAGCGGCAGGCAGCGATTGCCGAATTCACACTGCGCTACTTCCGCAGCCACGGCCCTGCCACCCTGCGCGACTTCGCCTGGTGGACGCAGCTTCCGCTGACCGAAGTACGGGCCGCGTTTGAACAGATCAGGGGCCAGCTGGTGGAGCTGGAGTTCGACGGTTCCAGCTATTGGGTGTCGCCCGAGACCGCAGCCCTGCTCGACGACGGCGTGCCGGGCCAGCGCTCGGTCCAGCTGCTCCCGGGCTTCGATGAGTTCCTGCTCGGCTACCAGGACCGGAGCCTGGTCCTGGCGCCGGAGCACGCCCACCGGATCGTGCCCGGCGGCAATGGTGTGTTCAAGAAAACCGTGGTGGCCGGGGGAGAGGTGATCGGCACGTGGGGCCGCGCGGGCACCAGCCGGAGCGCCGCCGTCGTGCCCGAACTCTTCGACGACACCAGGCCCCTCGGACCCGGCGCGCAGGCTGCCTTCACCAAAGCCGCCGACCGCTACCTCACGTTCCTCACCACCTGACAAAAAGCAACGCGGGGTCACTTAATGCCCTCCCGCGGGTGCGGATCGGGCGGTAAGTGACCCCGCGTTGCTGGTCCCCGGGGGGATGGGGGAGTGGAGCTGTGTTGCCGGCGGGAGTTACAGGTTCCCGGTGGCGACGTTGAGCATGCGGCGCAGCGGCTCGGCTGCACCCCAGAGGAGCTGGTCGCCCACGGTGAAGGCGCTGATGTACTCCGGGCCCATTTCCATCTTGCGGATACGGCCCACCGGGATGTCCAGCGTGCCGGACGCGGCCACGGGGGTCAGCCCGGCCATGGAGGCTTCCTTGGTGTTCGGAATGACCTTGGCCCACTCGTTGTCATCAGCGAGCAGCGTCTCGATCTCGGCTACGGAGAGGTCCTCGCGGAGCTTCAACGTCAACGCCTGCGAATGGGAGCGCATGGCGCCGATCCGGATGCAGAGCCCGTCCATGATGACGTGGTTCTCGTCGGAGGTGCCCAGGATCTTGTTGGTCTCAACCCCGGCCTTCCACTCTTCCTTGGACTGTCCATTGTCCAGGTCCGCGTCGATCCAAGGGATCAGCGAGCCGGCCAGGGGCACGCCGAACTGGGTGGCGTCGATGCTGGTGCGCTGGTGGGCAAGGACCTTGCGGTCGATTTCAAGGATGGCCGACGCCGGGTCGTCCAGTTCCGAGCTGACCTCTGCGTTGAGCGTGCCGAACTGGCTGAGCAGTTCGCGCATGTGCCGTGCACCGCCGCCGGAGGCCGCCTGGTAGGTCATGGAGGTGCCCCACTCGACGAGGCCGTTCTTGAACAGCCCGCCCAGGCCCATCAGCATGCAGGACACGGTGCAGTTGCCGCCGATGAAGTCCTTGGTGCCGTTGACCAGGCCCTTGTCGATGACATCGCGGTTGATCGGGTCCAGCACGATGATTGAGTCGTCATTCATGCGCAGCGTGGAGGCGGCATCGATCCAGAGGCCGTCCCAGCCGCGGCCACGCAGCTCGGCGTGGACGCGCTTGGTGTAGTCCCCGCCCTGGGCGGTGACAATAATGGGCAGCTTCGCCAGGGTGTCGACGTCGAACGCGTCCTCGAGCGTGCCGGCACCTTCGGCAAACGACGGCGCGGCACCTCCAGCGTTGGAGGTGGAGAAAAATACCGGGTTGATGTTGGCGAAGTCGCCCTCATCCTGCATGCGCTGCATCAGGACGGAGCCGACCATGCCGCGCCATCCGACCAGGCCGACGGAGGGGGTAGCTGCTGTAGTCATTCGTACAGTTTAGACTTCGGAACCGGCAGGACGCAGTCGGTTACGTCACGCCGCCGGCCGGGTTGGGTACCTGCGTAAGAAGGCGGCCCGCGCAACAGCCGCGACGGGGCACCGTCCCCCATCGTCAGCCGGCGTGGCTAACCGCGGTCGGACTCCTCCAGCACGGCAGCTTTGCGCGCGCGTAACGCGAAGAACGCACCGAAGGCGAAGACCTGCGTCACCACCACCAGCACGATGGCGCCGGCGATTTTGTTGCCGCCCAGGATCATGGTCAGTCCGACGATCGCGGACAGGAGCGCCAGCAGGGGCAGCAGCATGTAGCCCAGGACGAACAGTGTTTCCGGTTTTTTCAGCATCTCAGCCCTGCGTCCTGACCCATTTGGTAAACCTGTAGCGTGTTCCGTTGGCTGCCGTCAGCCAGCCGTCCGGCGGTACCGAGGAGGCCGCCTCCCAGGTTTCATCGAGCTCCGGCGCGTAGGTGTCGCCGTCGGCTTCCACGTCAATGGTGGTCACCACTGCGACGTTGGCGAGATCGGTGGACTGGCGGAAGACTTCGCCGCCGCCCAGGATCCAGACCGTCTCGCCGCCGTCGACGAACTGGGACTCCAGGAGTGCGTCATCCAGGGAGGGGACCACGACGGCGCCCTCCGCCTCAGGCGTCCCACCCCAGTTTTTCTGCCGGGTGATGACGATGTTGGTCCGGTCGGGGAGGGGCCGGTACTTGGCGGGAAAGGACAGCCAGGTCTTCCGGCCCATGATGACGGGGTGCCCCTTGGTGAGCCGGCTGAAGTGTGCAAGGTCCTCCGGCAGGTTCCACGGCATGGCGCCGTCCTTGCCGATCACGCCGCCTGAGGTCTGGGCCCACACGAGGCCGACGCCGGCCGCTGACGCGGCGATCTCCGCTGTAAAGGCCTGGGGGTCTGCGGTGTTCTCGGTGCTCATACGGCGATCGGAGCCTTAATCGTGGGGTGGTGACGGTAGTTCAGCACTTCGAAGTCTTCGAGGGTGTAGTCGAAGATCGACTCCGGCTTCCGGGTGATCCTCAGCTGCGGGTAGTCGTACGGTTCACGGTCCAGCTGCTTGAGGACCTGGTCCATGTGGTTTTCGTAGATATGGACATCTCCGCCGGTCCAGACGAATTCGCCCGGTTCCAGGCCGACCTGCTGGGCGATCATGCACGTGAGCAGCGCATAGGACGCGATGTTGAACGGCACACCGAGGAACATGTCTGCTGAACGCTGGTACAGCTGGCAGGAGAGCTTGCCGTCTGCCACGTAGAACTGGAAGAACGCATGGCAGGGGGGAAGTGCCATGTCCTGGAGTTCAGAGACGTTCCACGCGGACACAATATGCCGGCGGGAGTCAGGGTTGGACTTCAGGTTCTCCACCAGTTCGGCGATCTGGTCGATGTGGCCGCCGTCAGGCGTGGGCCAGTTGCGCCACTGGACGCCATACACGGGCCCGAGTTCACCGTCCACGTCAGCCCATTCGTTCCAGATGGTGACGCCCTGGTCCTGCATCCACTTCACATTGGAATCGCCGCGGAGGAACCAGAGCAGCTCCACCGCGACGGACTTGAAGTGAACGCGCTTGGTGGTGATCAGCGGGAAGCCCGTGGCCAGGTCGAAGCGGATCTGACGGCCGAAAACGCTGGTGGTGCCGGTGCCCGTGCGGTCTGATTTGTGCGTCCCATGGGCCAGAACGTCGCGGAGAAGGTCTTCATAAGGCGTCGGTATGCTCACGCCTCAAGTCTACCGGCGAGGACACGGAACCCTCGGAAGGCCCTAGTCATCAAACGGTTTGAACTGCTCCACCGCCACGATCCGGTTC
>NZ_QAIQ01000537.1:2691-4899 GCF_003061105.1 Arthrobacter sp. HMWF013 | reverse complement strand
GCGGGGGACAGCCTGGTCCTCGCCGGGGACTTCGCCGGAGCCCGCCGGGAATTCGAGAAGGCGCTCCCGCTCGCAGGCGCCACCGACGGCTGCATCATCCGCGTCAACCTGGTGCTCAGCATCGAACACCTCGGCGACGAGCGGGCTGCGGCGGAAGACACGACGGCGGCCGCCCGGCTCTTCGCCGACGGCCTGGCCGTGGTGGACGCCGCCCCGCAGGGCTGCTTTAGCCCCGGAGGGTCCGGCGCCGCCGGGACGGGTGCCGGCATGCAGCTGGAGCAGGCCGCGGAGCGCCTGAAGCAGAAGGCGGATGACGCCGCCGCCGGTGGAGGCACGCCGCAGCACGCAGAAGGGCAGCCCGCGCCGTCCGAATCGGGCCAGGAGAGCCAGCTGGACCGCCTGCAGGAGAGTTCACGCGAAGCCCAGCGGGAGCGCAACACGGGGCAGGAGCGGGACGAATACCTCAGGGACGATGACTACGGATCAGGACCGGACCGGCCCTGGTAACGGCGATCAACGAAGATTATTCTGTTCGGCTACGAAACAGAGCGTAAAGCTGCGTCTTAATTCGGACGCGAACTTGAACACCGCGGCGCCGCCTCCTAGAGTTCTATACAAGTTACCGAGGTAACGTGTCAGCGATCCTCCGCTCTGGAGGGTGTGGGTGCCCCCATGTGGGCCTGACATTTGCTCACGGACAACTTCATTCCAGGCGTAACAGTCGCGGCTGCGTCCTTGTGGAGTTCTTCCGTGTTCCCCAAACTCAAATTCATTGCCGGCACTGCCGTCACATCTGCTGACGTCAGCCCTCAATGGCCCAAAGCCAAGGACGCAAATGTCACCGCCAAGCCTTATCGAAACACATCCAAACCTTTCCGAGAGCTCAGCCCCCGTGGCGCTCTCCTACGAGCTCTTTCCGCCACGTTCGCCGGCTGCGGCCGAGTCACTGTGGAACACCATCAGGGAACTCGAGACCACCGACCCGGACTACGTCTCCGTCACCTATGGTGCCAGTGGCTCCAACCGGGACACCGCCGTCGAACTTATCAACCGGCTCCTGCTCGAAACCACGCTCCGGCCCCTGGCCCACCTGACCTGCGTCGGCAACACTCCGCAGGAACTGGCGGAGATCATCGGGGACCTGCTGGATACCGGCGTCCGCGGCATCCTGGCGCTTCGCGGCGACCGTCCCCAGGACGGGACTCCACCGGTTCCCGGGTCGCTGCGCTATGCACAGGACCTGATCGAGCTCATCCGCCGTGTTGAGCAGCGGCGTTCAGCGCTGCTGTGCGCCGGAAAAATTGCCGTCGGCGTGGCTGCCTACCCCACCCGGCACCCCGAATCGCCCAGCGAGGAGCACGATGTCGAGGTGCTGCTTGCCAAGCAGCGTTCCGGCGCGGACTTTGCCATCACCCAGGTCTTTTTCCACACGGACCAGTACGCGGACCTGCTCAGCAGGGCACGCCGGGCCGGGGTCACCATCCCCATCATTCCGGGCATCATGCCGTTCACCAGCCCCCGCCGGGTGAAGCGGCTGGGCGAACTCAGCGGCGTTGAGCCGGACCCGCAGCTGCTGGCCCGCCTGGCCGCCGCGGACACCGACGCCGAACGCCACAGGATCGGCGTCCGGGCCACAGTCGACCTGGCCAAAGCAGCCCTCGACGCCGGGGCCCAGGGCATCCACCTTTACACGTTCAACGAACACCAGAGCGCCCTTGAGGTGCTGGACAAGCTGGCTCTGCCACGCCACTCCCGCTCCGCCGGCCGCCGCACCGCGATCCTCCAGCGCCAGCTGGCCAGCTGACCGCCCCTTAGTCACCAGACCCTTCACAAGCTTTCACCAACCTCAAAGGACTTTGTCATGCCTGAAAACAACCTCTCCGTCACTCCGTTCCCGTCAGCCTCGCTGCTTGGCTACCCACGCATCGGCCGCCGCCGCGAGCTCAAGAAAGCCGTCGAAGCCTACTGGGCTGGCAAGATCGACGCCGCAGCACTCGACGCCGCCGCCAAGGACATCCAGCTGACCATCGCCAAGCGCCTGCAGGAACTCGGCCTCACCGAAGCCGCCGCCGTTCCGGGCACGTTCTCCTACTACGACCAGGTCCTGGATGCCACCGCCCACCTCGGCGCCATCCCGGCCCGCTTCGGCAACCTCCTCAACGCCGAGGGCCAGCTGGACATCGATGGCTACTTCACCCTGGCCCGCGG
>NZ_QAIQ01000537.1:0-2681 GCF_003061105.1 Arthrobacter sp. HMWF013 | reverse complement strand
CTACCACTACCTCGTTCCGGAAATCGGCCCCGACACCGCCTTCACCCTTGCCTCCAACCGCATTGTTGAGGAATTCGGGTTCGCCATGGCCAACGGCATCGAGACCCGCCCCTACATCGTTGGCCCGGTCACGTACCTCCTGCTCTCCAAGGCTTCCGACGACGCCCCGGCCGGTTTCGCCCCGTTGTCCCGCCTCGAGGATGTCCTGCCGGTCTACGTCCAGCTGCTGGAGAAGCTCGCCGCCGCCGGGGCCAGCTGGATCCAGTTCGACGAGCCTGCACTGGTTGTTGACCAGGACACACCGGCCGCCGAAATCGAAGCTGCCGTGGCCCGGGCCTACGAAGTCCTCTCCGGTGCCGCCAAGCGCCCGCAGATCCTGGTCTCCACTCCTTACGGTGCCCTCGACGGCCAGCTGGGAACCCTTGCCGCCACCAACATCGACGCCCTGCACATCGACGCCTTCAAGGGCGCGGTGCCCTCTGCTGCGGCACTCGCCGGCCTGGGAAACAAGACCCTGGTTGCCGGCGTCGTTGACGGCCACAACATCTGGCGCAACGATCTGGCCGTTTCGGCCGGCAAGCTGGACGAACTGAAGGCCGCCGCCGGCCGGATTGCCGTGAGCACCTCCACCTCCGCCCAGCACGTCCCCCATGACGTCACCGAAGAGACCCAGCTCTCCGGGGAGCTGCGCAGCTGGCTCGCCTTCGCCGACCAGAAGGCCGTGGAAGTCAGGATCCTTGCCGATTACGTGGCGGACCCGGCCTCCGCCAAGGCTGCCATCGATGAGGCGTCTGCCGTGATTGCCGCCCGTGCCACAGCTGCCGGTGTGCACCGCGAGGACGTCCGGGCCCGCACCGGGGCGCTGACCGGGGCTGACTTCAGCCGCTCAGCCTATGAAGTCCGCGAAGCCGCCCAGGAAGAGGCACTGCACCTGCCGCCGCTGCCCACCACCACCATCGGCTCCTTCCCGCAGACCTCGGAAATCCGTTCCGCACGTGCCCGCAACAACAGGGGCGATCTCACCAACGAGCAGTACGAACAGCTCATGAAGGACGAGATCAAGCGCGTCGTGGACCTGCAGGAAGAGCTTGGCTACGACGTCCTGGTGCACGGCGAGCCCGAGCGCAATGACATGGTCCAGTACTTCGCCGAGAACCTTGAGGGCGTCGACGTCACGGTCCACGGCTGGGTCCAGTCCTACGGCTCCCGCTGCACGCGTCCGTCCATCCTCTGGGGCGACGTCACCCGGAGCGCCCCCATCACGGTGAAGTGGGCGGAGTACGCGCAGTCCCTCACCAACAAGCCGATGAAGGGCATGCTCACCGGTCCGGTCACCATCCTGGCCTGGTCCTTCGTCCGCGATGACCAGCCGCTGGGCGAGACCGCCAACCAGGTGGGCCTGGCGCTGCGCGATGAGATCGCTGATCTCGAAGCCGCCGGCATCAAGATCATCCAGGTGGATGAGCCCGCCCTGCGCGAGCTCCTTCCGTTGCGCAAGGCAGACCACTCCGCTTACCTGAAGTGGTCGGTGGACTCCTTCCGTCTTGCCACCGCCGGTGTCGCTGACGCCACGCAGATTCACACCCACCTCTGCTACTCGGAGTTCGGCGTGATCATCGACGCGATCGACGGGCTCGACGCCGACGTCACGTCGATCGAAGCCGCACGCTCCCGTATGGAGGTTGTCCACGACCTCGAGTCCCACGGCTTCGGCCGCGGTGTTGGCCCAGGCGTGTACGACATCCACTCGCCGCGTGTTCCGGGCGAGCAGGAAGTCACTGAGCTGCTGGCCACTGCGGTCAAGCACGTCCCGTCCCGCCAGCTCTGGGTCAACCCGGACTGCGGCCTGAAGACCCGCGGCTACGCCGAGACCGAAGAGTCCCTGCGCAACCTGGTCAAGGCCACCAGGACGGTCCGCGCCGGCCTCCTCGAAGCAGCCAAGTGACGGCTGCATAAGAGAGCTCGCAGAGGCTCATGCCCCGGTGCGCTCAGCGCACCGGGGCTTGAGAAGCGAGCAAACGGGCGGCCGGTCACTTCAGGTGACCGGCCGCCGTCGGGCGTTAACCATCGACGACAGGTTTCAGGACTCCCAGAGGATTTCGTCGTCGACCACGCCGTCTTCGTCGGCGGAAGCCACCAGTACCTCGTCGGTGAAGTGGGCGCCCAGCGTGAAATCAAGGACGAAGTACCGTTCGGGCTGGCCGGGGTAGATGCCCACGTGGCCGAGCTTGAGTGCCTTGAGGAAGACGTCGTTGGTGAGCTGGCTCCGGTCCTCGACGCCGAAGACCTTCCGCAGGTGCTCGTCCTTGACGGCGTTGCAGTGGAACTGCAGGTATTCCTGCGGGCTGGTGCCTTCCTGCTCCAGCTCGTCGGCGATCATCTGCCGCACCTCGTCCACGAGTTCGGGCAGGAAACGCAGCCGGTAGTCCACCTTATGCATGGCCGCTTCATCGAAGTGGTCATGCGCATTGATGTTGAGGTCGAGTTCCAGCGTCTGGCCACCGAGCTCATGTTTAGCAGCGACGTTGTGGTCCCTGCCGTGATTGAGCTCAATTTCTCCAAAGTGCTGGCTCGCTACCCTGTTCATATCTTCAACATAGACCCCCAAAGCGGAGCATTCCAGCGTTCGGGACTATTTCCCTGCGGTTCCGGGACTGGCGAGGGTTTCGGCGAGCAGGTCC
>NZ_QAIQ01000059.1 GCF_003061105.1 Arthrobacter sp. HMWF013 | reverse complement strand
CCCCCGCCGTGGCAGCAGGCCATCTGCGAGCAGGTCCGAGCTGCTCTCCCTGGCCGGGTGCCGGCGTCGTAATTCCCGACGGCGGCGCCCCGGCAGCCTGAGCCGCTACCGGTCGGTCTTGACCACCGTGAAAAGGACAGCCGAATCCTCCTCCGCTTCGAGGCTGTGCAGGCCGTTCGGCACGATCAGAAGGTCCCCCGCCTTGCCCTGCCAGGACTCACTGCCCGCTTTCAGCCAGACGGAACCCTGCAGCACAAAGACCGTGGCTTCGCCCGGGTTCTGATGCTCGCTGAGCTGCGTGCCGGCCCGGAAAGCCATCACGGTCTGGCGGAGCCGCTTCTCGTGCCCGCCGAAAGCGGTATCCGCGGCGCGGCCGCTGGGGGCTGCCACCGCGGCGGTGATCTGCTGGCGGGCCAGGGCGTGGATCGATATCTTTTGCATGTGGCTACCGTACCCACGATTGACGGTGTTGCCGAGGGCCGATCGTCCTGAAGTTATCCTCTTTACGCGGCTTCGAGGACCGCCTTGAGCTTGGACAGCTGCGCCACTTCGGTCTCCATGGTCCGGGAAATCAGGGGACCCACGATCTTCATCAGGCCTTTGGGCTGCAGGTCAAGGTGAAACGGACCCTGGTCCCGTCCGCAACCTCGTTGAGGAGGTACTCCCCTGCGGGCCGGGCGGGGCCTTCAACCACCTGGAAGGCGAGCCTCCTGCCTGGCTCGGCGGCGGTGATTTCGTAGTCACCCGCGAGGGGCCGGCCGCGGGATAATGGAACCATGACCTATCAGGATCAGGACCGGGACCCGTGGGAGGAGTTCGACAGGCTCAAGCCCGCAGCCCCGGACCGTGTGGAGGGCTACCCCGGAGGCGAGCCTGTGGGCTTCGGCTTCCGGACCGGCGTGCGCAGCGCCAAGGTGGCCATCGGGTTCGCCGTGTACGCGCTGGTCCTGGGCACCACACTGGTCCTCACCGGCACCGTGGTCTTCATCGCGCAGGGCGAGTGGCTGCTGCTCGCCCTCATGGCCGTCATCGAGGCGATCTTCATCTATGCCTTCATCCGCCTGGTGCGGCAGGCCCGCACCCGCCGCCCCTCCAGCTAAGGCGGCGTTGGTCCCGGCACGCGGTGCGCCTGGGGTTTGAGCCCTAACCCTGCTGGTCGATGGCGGACATGTCGCCGACGCCGGGTGTGCCTTCGGCGAGCGCATAGCGCTGCAGCACGGCGCCCTTCGGTGAGGCGATGACAGGCTCGATGAGCGTGAGGTTCGTTGGAATCACCCCGCCGGCGAAGACCTTCTTTCCTTTGCCGAGGAGGATGGGATGCACCCAGAGCGTGAGCCGATCGAAGAGCCGTTCGGCGAGCAGGGTCTGCACGAAGTCCAGGCTGCCGATGACGTGGGTGTTCTCGTGCCGGTCGCGCAGTTCGCGGACTGCAGCGGCGACGTCCGGGCCCAGCAGCGTGGACCCGGCCCACTCGAGGGTTGGATTCTGGCGCGAGGCCACGTATTTCGGCAGCCGGTTGAACAGCTCTGCGATGTTCCCTCCGGCGTGCGGCCAGTACCCGGCGAAGATGTCGTAGGTCTTGCGGCCAAGCAGCAGGGCGTCCATCCCCTCCATCCCGGCGTCGATCTGCCCGCCGACCACTTCGTCAATGAGCGGTGCCTGCCAGCCGCCGAACGCGAAACCGCCTTCAGTGTCCTCCTCAGGCCCGCCGGGTGCCTGCGCGACGCCGTCGAGCGTGGTGAACAGGTCAATGTGGATGAGTCCCATGCCGTGCTCCTTCTCTGCCGCCCGTCGTCGACTCTGACGACGGGATCACTTCTTGGTATCAGCCATGGATCCACCATAGGCTCGGGCCACGGCGATGGCCATGGAATACTTCGTCCATGCCTGCCCACCCCGCCCCGCTGGCCGAGACCGCCATCCATGAGCCTGCCCGCGCCCAGTTCGAGGCCTTCCTCGATGACCACAGGAACCTGCTCAACGCCTGCCTGGACGGCCTGACCGAGGAGCAAGCACGGCGGCGGCTGGTGCCGTCCCGGACCACGCTGCTGGGCCTGGTCAAGCACGCGATCTTCGTGGAAAAAGTCTGGTTCGATGAGGCCATCACCTGCCGGCCCCGCACCGAGATCGGCATCCCCGACACGCCCGACGAGTCGTTCATCCTCACGGACGATGACACCATCGCTACCGTCCAGGCGGCTCACGAACGGGCATGCGAAGCGTCCCGCCGGGCCACGTCGCGGCTAAAGCTGGACGACGAGCTCCCTGGCAACCGCCGCGGCCCGCTCCCCTTGCGTTGGGTCTATCTGCACATGCTGCGCGAACTGGCCCAGCACTGCGGGCACGCGGACATCCTGCGCGAACAGATCCTTGCCCCCTGACGTCCGGTCCGCCAAGATACGTGCCTGGGCCCGCGGCCTGGGAAGTCAGGCCTTGTTGGCCTTCACAGCGGACGACAGTGCCGCGAGCCCGCGCTCGAAATCGGAGCCGACCAACTTGTCCATGTTCATGAACAGGGCGAAGACCTTCCCAAGTCCCTTGTTCTCCCCGGTCATCCGCCACGTCACCCGCGTGCCGCCGTCGGCCGGTGTCAACGTGAACGTGGTGGGATTGACGGCTTTGAAGGGCTTGGTGAATTCGAGCCGCACGCTGATGCTGCGCGGGAAATCAGACTCCACAATCTCCATGGTTCCGCTGCCTGCCTTGCGGTTGCCGTTCCAGGCGTATTTTGCACCGACGCCGGCGTCGTTGCCGGAGTAGGACCGGTCCATGGTGGGGTCCACGGCCTCCCACGGTGACCACTTGGTCCACTCGTGAAAGCTGTTGACCAGCGGAAAGACTGCCTCAGCCGGTGCGGGAATGAGGGCGCTGCGCGTTACTTCGTAGGGTGACATGCGGCAATCATAGGCGCCCTCGTTCAAACAACACGTCCTGCATCCGGCGTTCACCGGAAGTTTCAGGGAGGGATGCTTCCCCCTTCTACGCTCACCGGAGCGGCGGCCTGAATCAGGGGCCGCCACAGCGACGAGAGGCAGTAATGACCACCGGAATCCACCATGCCAAACTGAGCAGGCGGGCGGCCCTGGCCGCCGCCGGAACCCTTGGAGCGCTGGGACTGACCGTCGCCTCCGGCGTGGCCAGTAACGCAGCACCAGGAACTAAAGCGCCCAAACCCACCCTTGCCTTTCGCCCGGACGGCCGGTTCAAGGTAGTCCAGTTCAACGACACCCAGGACGACGAGCAGACCGACCGGCGCACCATCGAACTCATGGACAAAACCCTGGACGCGGAACAGCCCGACTTCGTGGTGATCAACGGGGACGTCATTAACGGTGACTGCCATACCGAACTGGACGTCAAGCAGGCACTGAACCACGTGGTCCAGCCCATGGAGAGCAGGAAGATCCCTTGGGCCATCACGTTCGGCAACCACGACGAGGATTCAGTGTCCCGGACCGGCATGACCGAGGCCAGGATGCTGCAGTTCCTGCAAACCTACGAGTTCAACGTCAACGGCGACTCCACCGACGGCCTGACCGGCACCTCTAACTCGCTGCTGCTGGTGCAGTCCGCCAAGACCAAAGCGCCTGCCTTCGGCCTCTGGCTCATCGACACCGGACGCTACGCCCCGGACACCATCGACGGCCAGGACTTCCAGGGCTATCCGGATTGGGACTGGGTACGCATGGACCAGGTCACCTGGTACCGCAACGTGTCCATCGCTACAGAGCAAAAGTACGGCAGGAAGATCCCGTCCCTCATGTGGGGACACATTGCCCTTCACGAGCACCGCAACATGTGGTTCGCCAGCCTGGACTCACGGACCGACGCCGACCACGGGCGCGCGCTCACCAAACACGGCATTGTGGGCGAGCGGAACGAGGACGAGTGCCCCGGCCCCATCAACTCAGGCCTGTTCAGTGCCTTCCTTGAACGGGGAGACGTCAAGGGCTACTTCGTGGGCCACGACCATGTCAACACTTACGTGGGCAACTACTACGGCGTCCAGCTCGGCTATGCACCCGGAACCGGATTCGGCGCCTACGGTTTGTCCGGCGCTGAGCGCAACCGCCTCCGCGGTGCGCGTGTTTTTGAACTGGATGAGAACCACCCCGACGTGTACGCAGACACGCGGCTCGTCTTCGCCAAGGATCTGGGCATCGACCTGACCGCCAACGATCAGCCGATCGTTCCACAGCCGCTGAACCCCGCCCAGCTCTAGCTTTCTGCACGGGCAGGAACTGTCCGGACGGCACTTTGCGCTGATGTTGAGGCCCGGGACCAGCGCGAAGTGCCGTTCTGCGGAGGCGGGCGGAGAAACGTGCCTGCCGGATGAAGGCTAGTCCCTTCGCTCGCGCCACAGCAGCGTCACGCCGAACACCACCGCGCTGAGCACCAGCATGGCCAGCACCATCTGCCCCCAGCTCTCCTGGTCCACGCCACTGCCCGCGAACACGCCGATCAGCACGGTGGCGGTGATCGCGCCCACGTAGCGGCACGTCTGGAAGATGCCGGCGGCGACGCCCCGCTCCTGCGGCAGCGTGGACACAAACATGCCCTGGTTCGAGGCGATGCTCACCACGCCGTACGGAATGCCGATCAGCGCCGTGAGTGCCAGGACCAGCGGAACGGCCAGTGACGCGGTGAGCAGCCACGTGAGGGCGGCCGCCCCCGTAAGAAGTACGACGCCGGCAATCATCACCCGCCGCACGCCGAACCGGCCCATGGCCCGGACAGCCCACGGCGTCGACAGGACGGACAGGGTTGCCATGGGCAGCATCAGCAGGCCCACCAGGCCGGGATCGTAGCCGCCGGCTTCCTGCAGCAGCTGGGGCAGGCCGAAGAACACGAAGTAGTACACGCCGTTGAACACCGCGAAGCCTACATAGACAAGCATGAGCGGCCGGTTGCGGCCCAGCAGGCGCAGGTCCAGAAAGGGCGGGCTGAAGCGCAGCTCGCGCCAGGCAAACAGCGCGGCCACCACGGTACCGGCGCCAAGCAGATACCAGCGGTAGCCCGGGGCGACGTCCAGCATGGCCATCATCACCAGGAGCAGGGAGCTGACAAAGGCAAGAATGCCCGGGATGTCCGAGTCGCGCAGCAGCTCCGCGAGGCTCCCGCGTTCCCTTGCCGTGTCTGCCGGCGCCGTCTGCCGCACGATCAGCAAAGCCGCCAGGGACAGCGGAACGTTGACCAGGAACAGCGCCTCCCACCCCACGAAGCCCACCAGCAGGCCGCCGAGCACCGGCCCCACCGCTGCCGCCGAGGTGTTGGCCATCTGGATCCTGCCCAGCGGACGGGCGGACTCCAGTTTGGCCCGGTGCGCTATGTCGCCCACCATTACCACCGCGCTGGGGTAGGCGGTGGCAGTGCCAAGCGCCATCACGGCCCGCGCCACGCACAGCAGGGCGAAGTTCGGTGAAAAGGGGGCCAGCGCGCAGGTCACGGCCACGAGCGCCATGCCGAGCATAAACATCCGCCGCGGCCCGAACCGGTCAGCCAGCCGCCCCATCAGAGGCTGGCCCGCGGCCGAACTCAGGTAGAAGGAAGTGATGACCCAGGTGACGGTGGCGACGTCGAGCCCGAAATCCGCGCGCAGCACCACCAGGGCCACGGCGATCATGGACGAGTTCAGCGGGTTCAGCGCCGTGCCCAGGCTGAGGCCGGCCACCGCCAGGCCGGTCCGGGGTTTGTTGCTCACGGAAACAGTCTGGTGCACGCGGCCGCCGGACAGCGACTTCGTGAACCCGCGCGGCACTCAGGCCTTGGCGGCCCGGGACGCCAGCGAATCCTCCAGGAACTGCAGGTGCGCCGGAGTGATGGCCACGGTGCTGCCCGAGTACTCCGGGTGCTTGACCAGGAATTTCTTGATGAACGGGCACACCGGCACGATCCCCAGGCCCGCTTCCACGGTGTCATCAAGGGCAGCAGCGGCCAGCTTCCCGGCAAGACCCTGGCCGCCGTATTCCTCGTTGATCACGGTGTGGTAGAAAATCCGCTGGGGTGCGGCGCCGCCGTCGTACGTTTTGTACGCCGCCTTGCCGATCGCCTTTCCGGCCACGAGCACTTCGAAGCGCTCGCGCGCCGGGTTGTGCCGGATGGTGGATTCAGTCATGGGGAGTCTCCTGGGTAGCTGCTCCTGCCAGCCTAATACGGGACTCCGCACGGTGGACCACAGCCGGCTGCCGCCTACGCGTGGCGGACGGCGGTCAGGCCGGCAGCGGCCGCCCACGCCTGCGGGGAGCCGGCGTGGTGGTACTTGACCGGCACGGGGAAGTCCGTCCGGGAGAATCCGCCGAACAGTTCCGGCAGGCTGTTGCCGAAGTGGGCGGCGGCATCCCGGATCCCTTCCGCGACGGTCCGGGCCTGGTCGGTCAGCCCGTAGGCCGCCATTCCCTCCGAGGCCAGCATGGTGTCATGGGGCCAGACCGAGCCGTTGTGATAGGACATCGGGTGGTAATAGTGCTGGCCTTCCGCGAGCGTACGGATCCCCCAGCCGGTGAAAAAATCGTCCTGCAGCAGCCGGTTGGCCACCGCACGGGCGTCTGCGGCATCGAGGATCCCGGCCCAGAGGAGGTGTCCGGCGTTGGAGGCCAGCGCGTCGACCTGGCGGCCCTGCCCGTCAAAGGCCAGGGCGGGAAAATTTCGGCCCGCCATCCAGAAAGCGTCCCGGAAGCGTGCTTTCAGTTCGTCCGCGAGCCCGTAAAGCGTGTCGGCCCACGCCTGGTCGCCCCACTGCTCCTCGGCCAGGCGGGCGCATTCGCGGAGGCCGCGCCACGTGTAGCCCTGGACCTCGGCGAGGGCAATGGCACCCTCCGGCTGCGTTCCGTCGGCCCCTGCGACGGCATCGAACGAATCCTTCCAGCCCTGGTGCAGCAACCCTGCGGGATCCGGCGTGTACCGCACAAAGCCTGTCTCCTTCAGGCCGCCGTCGCCGAGGATCCACTCGACGGCAGCGCGGGCCGGCGCCTCCATTTCCTTGATGAGCGCGGCGTCCTCCACGTGTCCCAGCGCCATCAGGAACAGCGGCGTGGAATCAACGGTGCCGTAGTACCGGCCGTATGGTACGGCGCCCAGCTGGGCGAGTTCACTGATCCGCACCTCATGGACGATCTTTCCGGGCTGCTCCACGCGGGCCGGATCATCCACGGTTCCCTGGGTTGCCGCCAGGGCCCGGAGGACATCGCCCAGCAGTTGCGGGGCTTCCTTCCGTGTCAGCATGCAGGTCAGCAGCGAATCGCGGCCGAACAGCGTCAGGAACCAGGGCAGGCCCGCGGCCGGAATGATCAGCTCGGGCTTGACAGGGCAGGGCATCAGCAGCGATTCAAGGTCATTGAGGCTCTGGCGTGCGAGGGCGGTCAGCCCGTTCCGGGTGAGCCCGTTGCCGGTCAGGCCGGCGCCTGCCAGCGCGTTGCCTGCCCGTCCGCTCCCGGAACGCCCGACGGCGGCGGGAACCGGCCGCCGTGCCTGCGCGCTGGTGGAACCGGCTGAGATGGTCAGCGTCTGCGTTTCGCCGGCGGCCACCGGCAGCTCCCAGGACAGTGCAGCGCCGACGAAGCGCCCGTCGTCGGGTTCGCGGCGGACCGACGGCGGGATGCTCGCCGCCAGCCGGACTCCGGCCTCAAAGGTGCGGCCCCGGAAAGTGTGCGCGTAGCCGAACGCCAGCGAGCCGTCGTCGAGCACGTCAAGGCTGCTTGCCGCGCCGCTGAGATCGAAGACCCGGCCGTCCGTGCGGACGGTGAACTGGTCCGCGAAATCGGTGCCGGCCCGCAGGACCAGCCGTGCGCTGATGGTCTCCAATCCGAGGTTCCGGATGCGGAGCGTTTCCGTGAGGCCGGCGGCGTCGAGTTCCTGCGTGCGGAACACGAACAGATCGTGGGTCTGGTTCCGCCGGGCGGCCGGGCTGAGGGCGGTGTTGCGGCGGCCCGGTTCGCGGACGCTGCCCACGTCCCAGAACGTGGAATCGTTGATCTCCAGGATCCAGCGGGAAAGGAGCCTGGTGTCCGCCACGTACAGGCCTTCGGTTCCCTGGGCGGGCGCGTCAGTGCGGCCCACGCTCCCGTCGGCCGCGCCGCGCATCATCGCCCCATGGGCTACCAATACAGAGACTGCTGATGGGGGTGCACTGGCGGTCACAAGGCGCTCCGGTGGTAGGTGGTTTCAAGGGCGAGGGCGGCGGTCCAGCTGAAGCTGCGTGTGCCGTGTGCCGCTCCGGTCCAAGGGTCGACGTATTCAGGGAAATCGTGCTGTGCGGCGAGCCGGCCGATGTTGCCGCGGAGGAACTCCGCCTGCCCGGTCCGTCCCAGCCGCTCCAGCGCCTCGGACACCATCCAGGACATGTTGAACCAGGCCGGGCCGCGCCAGTATAGGGCCGGGTTATGGTCCTCGGCGGTGGCGTCGTAGCTGGGCACCATCAGGGCACGGCCGTCCATAAAGCGGGGCCCGTTGAGGGTTTCCAGCAGCTGGTCCGTGTTCGCGTGATCCGGCAGCAGCAGCGGAATGAGGCCATTGATGGTTGCCTTCGGGACCACGGTTCCGTCGGTGACGTCCCGCGCGGAATAGCAGCCCAGCTCCGGCACATAGAGGGCCTCCAACGCTTCCGTGATCCGCGCCGCGCGCTCCGCGTGCGCTTCGCCGGGCAGGCCCAGTTCGGCGGCGATGTCCGCCAGGGCCAGCTCGGACACCGCGAGCAGGGTGTTGAACATGGGATCTTCCAGCAGGAAAGGGTAGTCCGGATCGGCGTCGTCGCAGCCGTGGTCCCGGTAGCGTTCAGCCATCCAGAAGTACTTGCCGTACTCCTTCTGGCTGGGCCGCTCCCCCGCGTCCGCGTGCTGGAGGTCAGGACGGTTCAGGACGGTTTTGCAGTCCGCCGGGATCCGCGTCATCACGGTGTCCCACAGGGGAGAATTGTCCGTGCCGGATTCCCAGGGGTGCACAATGCAGGCCAGTCCTGAGCCGCCCCGGTCGCGCCGGCCGGAAAGGTATTCGTGCCAGTGCACCAGTTTGGGATAGCTCCGCTGCAGAAAGGACCGGCGGCGTGACTCTGCGGGGTCCGCCTGGTGGATTTTCCAGACGGCCCAGGCGTGGTTGGGCGGTTGCACCAGCCCGGCGGTCTCCGCGTGCCGGGGTGACCCGGGGATGCTCCGTGACTGCCAGAATGACGCTCCGGGCGCATAGTCCTGATCGCGGTGCGGATCGAAGATGATCTGGGGCAGCCTGCCGTCGTCCCATTGGCCGGCGAAGAGTGCGTCCATTTCCTGGCCGGCACGGCGGGGTGAGACCCGTCGCAGGCCCATCGCGATGAAGGAAGAATCCCAGCTCCACTGGTGCGGATACAGGCCGGCCGCGGGAACCGTGTGGGTCTTGCGCCAGTTGGCCTCCAGCACTGCCGTGGAACGGGCGGCGATCAGCGCCGCCGTCGCGGGATGGCCGCCGTCGGAGGTTCCGACGTCGGCCGAACCGCCGGTGAGCGTCGCGCCCCCGGAGGTCACGCCGTCGGACGCCCCAGCGGCCGTCACAGGTACCGCCCCAGGAGGGACGGCACCCGGGGCAGGACGTCCTCCGCCGGTCCTGAAAGCCGGGACTCGAGGGCGACGGTCCCCTGGTAGCCGATGGATTTCAGGGTGGCGCCGAACAGGGCCCAGTCGATGTTTCCGGCACCGGGTTCGAGGCGGTTCGAATCGCTGGCCTGGACGTGGCCGATGTAGCCGGCAGCGTCCTGGAGGGCCGCAGCCGGATCACTTTCCTCGATGTTCATGTGATAGGTGTCCGGAGCCAGGCGCACTGAGTCCTGGCCCACGAGCTTCAGCAGCCGCACGCCGTCGGCGAGGGTGTTGATCATATGGTCCTCATAGCGGTTCAAAGGCTCCAGGTAGATTTCCACGCCTTCAGCGGCCGCATGCTCGCCCAGTTCGCTGAACGCTTCCATCAGGACGGCGGTGTCCTCGTCTGCGGTGCGGGGAGGGATGAAGGGCGGCAGCCGTTTGGAGAACATGCCGTAGGAGGCAGGTGTCATCACGCCGCGGCCCTCGATTTCGGCCATCACGCTCAGCTGCGACTTCAACTGGACCACGGCGTCCCTCCGCAACTCACCGTCAAACGCACCCACGAAGTGCGTCATGTCCACACAGGCGGTGGGCATGATGACGCCGGCATTCCGTGCCCGGCGGAGTTCGGGCAGCCGGGCTTTGAACTTCAGGTCGCCGGCGGAGCGGAGTTCGATCCCGTCGTAGCCCCAGGCCAGGGCGTATTCGAACTTTTCCTCCAGGCTGGTGCCCGGCAGGTGCTGCTCCTGGACGGTAATGAGGGTCATGGGAACTCCAATACAACCTGGAGCGCGGATTCTGCGTCCGTATCCAGGAGCTCATAGGCTTTGGCGGCATCCGCCAGCGAAAAGGTGTGGGTCACCAGCGCGGGGGCGTTCACGCGCCCGTCGGCGAGGTGGTCAACCACGGTCTGCTGCAGCCGCGGAACGGTCCAGCGGGACCGGAGCCTGTTGGGGACGGAGCCGATCTGGGAGGCCAGGACCTGCACCCGGTTGTGATGGAACTCCTCGCCGAACCGGACACCGGCCGCCTCGCCCTGGTAGAAGCCGGCCGCGATGACCGTGCCGTCGGCACCCACGGCGCGGGTGGCTTCGTGAAGGGCCCGGTAATTGCCGCTGAGTTCGATGGCCACGTCGACGCCGGCGCCTCCGGTGATCCGGCGGATGTCTCCCGCAAGCTCGGGAACCGGGCTGAGGGCATGAAGGGCGCCCCATTCCAGCGCACGACGGCGGCGGGCCGCGATCCCGTCCACGGCGATCACCTTCGCGCCGTTAAGGACAGCGAACCGCGTGGCAAGCAGGCCGATGACGCCT
>NZ_QAIQ01000536.1 GCF_003061105.1 Arthrobacter sp. HMWF013 | reverse complement strand
GGGAGGCAGCGCTTGCACGCCCGGTAGCCGGCGTCGTGCGCTGCGGCGGATGTTTCGTAGAACGTGACGTTGGCTGCTTTCGGCGTCCGCGCCGGGCAGGATGGGCGGCAGTAAATGCCGGTGGTGCGGACCGCGGTATAGAACTGACCGTCGAACCGGGTGTCCCGGGCGTCGATCGCACGGTAGCGCTGCCAGAAGTCCATGACCTCTATCCTGCCAGCCGCCTGCACCCCCTGCTAGCGGAAATCGGACACGACCGTGGAGGTTTTTAGTACAGTCGAAGCATGACCGTCCGCAGCCCAGCAGGCCCCGAAGCACTCCGCGAATTGCTCTCCGGTGACGCGCGCCGGGTGGCGCCGCAGCTGCTCGGTGCGGTCCTGAGCCACAACAGCCATGAGGGAACCGTAGCCGTGCGCATCACCGAGGTGGAGGCGTACATGGGGCCGGGGGACTCGCTCCATCCGGACCCGGGGTCGCACACGTTCCGGGGACCCACTGCCCGCAACGAGCCGATGTTCGGCCCCGCGGGCCACCTGTACGTGTATTTCACGTATGGAATGCACTACTGCGCCAACATTGTCTGCGGTCCGGCGGGGACGGCGTCGGCTGTCCTCCTGCGGGCCGGCGAAGTGGTGGAGGGACAGCATCTGGCCGGAGTGCGGCGGCCGACGTCGAAATCTTCCGTTGATCTTGCGAGCGGCCCGGCCCGGTTGGCCACCACACTGGCCCTGACCACAGCCGACAGCGGCCGGGACCTCCTGACCGAACCCTTCGAACTGCGGCTGCCGCCCGTCCCTGCCGGAGGATACAGTTCCGGGCCCCGGGTGGGCGTCTCCGGGGACGGCGGCTCCGCTGCCTATCCGTGGCGTTTCTGGCTGCCGGGTGATCCCACGGTGTCCCGCTACAAGGCGGCCAAGGTCAGGGCGCCCAAGTTTCAATCGCGTTAACCGAAATGGTTGTAGAATGGACGGTCTGTCTTTTGCGATAGGGGAACGTTAATGCTCGACGCCGATTTGGCCCACGAACGGGACTATGTGGCCGGCCTGTACGCGCGGCTGGAAGAACTCCGTGCGGAGAAGCGCACGCAGCTGGCGCAGGTCCGGCGGGCCGGTGCCGTGGGCACCATGCAGAATGTTTCCGAACGTGATGCTTTCGCTGCCCTCTATGAGGACCGGCTCGCGCAGCTCGATGCTGTTGACGACCGGCTCGTTTTCGGGCGCCTTGACCTGGATTCCGGTGAGGCCCAGTACATCGGCCGCATCGGCCTGACCACGGACGATCTGCAACGGCTCATGGTTGACTGGCGGGCGCCCGAAGCAGGGCACTTTTACCAGGCCACCGCCTTCGACCGGCAGGGCGTCCGGCGCCGCCGGCACCTGATTCTGCAGGGGCGTGAAGTCAAGGCCATCGAGGACGACGTCCTGGACGCGGACATGCTGGCGGATAATGCATCGCTGCAGGGCGAAGGCGCCCTGCTGGCCGCGCTCGATTCCAAGCGCACGGGCCGGATGTCGGACATCGTTGGCACCATCCAGTCGGAACAGGACCGCATCATCCGGTCTCCCATGTCCGGCGCCCTCGTCGTCCAGGGTGGTCCCGGCACCGGCAAGACCGCCGTTGCGCTGCACCGCGCCGCGTACCTGCTGTACACCCACAGGGAACGGCTGAAGACTGCCGGCGTGCTGCTGGTGGGCCCGTCGTCGTCGTTCATGAAGTACATCGAACGCGTCCTTCCCTCGCTGGGTGAAACCGGCGTGGTGATGGCCAGTGTGGGACGCCTGATGCCCGGGATCAACGCCATCGCCGAACCCGAAGCGGACGTCGCAGCCATCAAGGGGCGCCTGGACATGGCGGAAGTTGTAGCCAACGCGGTGGCGAACCGCCAGCGGATCCCCGCCGAAGACCGCATCCTCGACGTTGACGGCCGCAAGCTGGTCCTGACCCCGCGCCAGGTGCGCCGGGCACGTGAACGTGCGCGTTCCACGGGCAAGCCCCACAACGAGGCGCGGCTGTTGTTCGTCAAGATCCTGCTCCGCGAGCTCACCGAACAGATGACCGAGCTAGTGGAGGCCGGGAGCCTGGGCAACAACGCCGACCGTTCCTACCTTGCCGAAGACGTCCGGTCCGCCCGTGACGTCCGGATCGCGCTGAATCTCTGCTGGATGCCCATGACTCCGGAGAAGCTCATCAGCGAGCTTTTCAGCAAGCCCGCAGTGCTCGCTGCCTGCACGCCGCACCTGACCCTGCAGGAGCAGGCGCTGCTCCTGCGCCCGGCCGATGCCCCCTGGACCGAGTCCGACGTCCCGCTGCTGGATGAAGCGGCCGAACTCCTGGGCGAGCTCGACCCGGCTGCCGGACGCGGCCTCGCCCAGCAGGAGCACGACCGCGCCCGCGATCTTGCCAACGCCAAGCAGACGCTCGTGAACATGGGTGACATGGGTGTTGACGTGCTCATCACCGCGGAGGAACTCGCCGAACAGAACCAGGAGCGGGAAAACCGGCAGACCGCGGCGGAGCGTGCCACCTCCGACAGGACCTGGGCTTTCGGCCACATCGTGGTGGATGAGGCACAGGAGCTCTCGCCCATGCAGTGGCGGCTGCTGGTCCGCCGTTGCCCGCTGAAGTCGTTCACCATCGTGGGTGACATCGCGCAGACGAGTTCCGTGGCCGGTGCCAACTCCTGGCAGGCGGCCCTGGCGCCCATGTTCGGGGACCGCTGGCACCTGGAGGAACTGACGGTCAACTACCGTACGCCCACC
>NZ_QAIQ01000535.1 GCF_003061105.1 Arthrobacter sp. HMWF013 | reverse complement strand
GCATCATGCCGGACCGCCTGGCAGGCCGCACCAACCTGTACCCGCAGATCCGGTACTTCGGATCAGCAGCCTTTGATCCCCACACCGATGGCGGATTCAGTGAGCGCAAGATCGCCAAAGCATCCCAGATCAGGGTCCTGCCCGACGGTGTGGATACCCTGCACGGGGCCCTCGCCGAGCCGCTCGCCGTCGCCATGCACGCCGTCAAGCGGGCGGGATCGCTGGCCGGCAAGGACGTGCTGGTCAACGGCGCCGGACCCATCGGCTCGCTGGTAGTGGCAGCAGCAAAGTTTGCCGGTGCCCGAAGCGTTACCGCCGCCGACATCAACGTCTCCGCACTGCAGATCGCCAAAGCCATGGGCGCTGACCACGTAGTCGACGTGTCCTCCGGCGGCCTTCCGGAGGACATGGAGCTGGTCTTCGAAGCCTCCGGCATCCCCGCGGTACTGGGCGGCGTGCTGCGGGCAACGGCCCGCGGCGGAACGCTGGTCCAGGTCGGGAACCTTCCCGGCGCACCGGCCCCCGCCGCACTGGGGGACCTGGTGACCCGGGAGATCACCTGGATCGGTTCGTACCGGTTCGTGGATGAGATCAGCGACGCCCTCCAGGCCATGGCCAACGGGCTGGACGTCTCCCCGGTCATCACGCATAAGTACGGGATCGACGAGGCAGCCGAAGCCATGCGGGTTTTCGGCGACCCGGCGTCCGGCAGCAGCAAAGTCATGCTCCGGCTCTCCTAGCCCCACCCACCATTTCCAGACCATCACCACCTGAAGGACCATCCAGTGAAGATCACCGACGCACGGGTAGTGGTTTCGTCGCCCGGACGGAACTACGTCACGCTCGTTATTGAAACCGAGGACGGCATCACCGGCATCGGCGACGCCACCCTCAACGGCCGCGAGCTGGCCGTGGCGTCCTACCTGTCCGAGCATCTCTGCCCGCTCCTGATCGGCCGCGACGCCCGCCGGATCGAGGACGCCTGGCAGTACTTCTACAAGGGTGCCTACTGGCGCCGCGGCCCGGTGACCATGACAGCGATCGCAGCGATCGACGTCGCGCTCTGGGACATCAAGGGCAAGGCCGCCGGCATGCCCGTGTACGAACTGCTGGGCGGTGCCGCCCGTGAAGGTGTGATGGTCTACGGGCATGCCAGCGGCTCCACCCTGGCGGACCTGAGCGCCGACTTCCAGCACCACCTGGACCTCGGCTACAAGGCCATCCGCGTCCAGGCGGCGGTCCCGGGCCTGGACAAGACCTACGGCATCGCCCCGGTGGACGGGAAGATGTACGAGCCCGCGAGCGGCAACGTCCCGCAGGAGGACACCTGGGAGACGTCGGCGTACCTCGACTTCGCGCCGAAGATGATGGCCCACGTCCGTGAAGAATTCGGGTACGGGGTGCACGTCCTTCACGACGTCCACCACCGCCTGTCGCCGATCGAAGCAGGCCGGCTGGGCGCCTCGCTGGAAGAGTACCGGCCGTTCTGGATCGAGGATCCGACGCCGGCGGAAGACCAGTCCGCGTTCCGCCTGATCCGCCAGCACACCACCACCCCCATCGCGGTGGGCGAGGTATTCAACTCGATCTGGGACTGCCAGCAGCTGATCACCGAACGGCTCATCGACTACATCCGCACGTCGGTTTCACACGCTGGCGGCATCACGCACCTGCGCCGGATCTTCTCCCTCGCCGACCTCTACGGGGTGCGCTCCGGATCGCACGGCGCGGGCGATCTCTCCCCGGCCTCCTTCGCGGCGGCACTGCACGTGGACATGAGCATCCCCAACTTCGGGATCCAGGAATACATGGGCCACAGGGAGCCGGCCAACGAGGTTTTCGCCACCTCTTACACCTTCAATGACGGCTACATGCACCCCGGGGACGCCCCCGGCATCGGCGTAGAGTTCAACGAGGAAGCCGCCGCCCGCTTCCCCTTCGACCCGAAATACCTTCCCATCAACCGGCGGCTCGACGGATCGGTGCATGACTGGTGAACGACGCAACGCGCGAAAGCAACAACCAGCCGTTCGACGTCGTCGTGATGGGCGAGATTCTGGTTGAGGTGGCCACTGACGTCGCCTTCGCCCATGGCGTGCCGGCCCAGCTGGGCATTTCCGGCGATGCCCTGAACGTGGCCGCCGCGGCGGCAGCAGCCGGGGCGCGGGTGGGCCTGCTCTCGGTACTGACCGACGACGACCTCGGCCAGGCGATTGCGGCCCGGATTGCGGAACTCGGCATCTCAACCCGCCTGGTGACGTTCCGTACCGGCCAGCAGGGCGTGTACCTGGTGCACTCCGATCCGGAAGGCCAGCGGGAGTTCTCGTACGCCCGCAGCGGCAGCGTCGGATCCAGCCTCGGCCCCGACGACGTCGACCCGGCAGTGTTCGCGTCCGCCGGCGCCGTGGTGGCCGGCGGGATCGCGTGCGCCATTTCCGAATCGTCCCGCGCCGCGGTCATGAAGGCCGCCGCGGTGTCCAGACGCTTTGTGTTCGATCCCAACTTCCGCCCCCGCCTGACGTCCGTGGAGGACGCGACGGCGGCGCTCCTGCAGCTCGCGCCACGGAGCTATCTGGTGACACCGTCCTTTCCCGGCGAAACCTCAGCCCTGCTGGGCACTTCCACACCGGCGGAGGCGGCTGCAAAGCTCCTCGGCCTCGGCGCCACCAACGTTGCCGTGACCTGTGGGGCAGAAGGGATCCAGCTGGAAGGCGAAGGCCTGGACAGCACCTGGAT
>NZ_QAIQ01000534.1 GCF_003061105.1 Arthrobacter sp. HMWF013 | reverse complement strand
CCCGCCGAAACTGAATTCACGCGGCCCCGGCGGACGCGGCAGATCCAGCAGGATGCCGACCACCGAGTACGCCGCCGAAACGGGCAACGTCAGCAGCATCAGCGCCCGCAGCAGCCACAGGTGGTCCAGCCCCAGACGTAACGCGCTGTTCAGGAGCGCCACGGCAACAACGGCAGCTGTCACCGCCAGATAAATAACGACGGCGGCCCTTGCCCGGCGGGGCAGTGACCTTTTGTCCGGCCGAGATTCCCTACGCACAACGTCCCCCTGATCGCCGTTCCGGCTGGTCAACCCCCCACCGGCACTTTGATGGTCCCACGCTGCGCGCCGCGCATCCCGGAGGCTGGGCTCGGCGACCAGGGGTCCGTGGTGCGCCGGCATCCGGTCTGGGCAACGCCGCCGGGCTGGCGCCCCACATCAACCTTTCAGTGGATCCCGAGTCCTGGATTCGCCCGTAGTCTCAGGACATGCTCTTGCCTGCGATCATCCTCATCACCGCTGCCCTGGTCTTCTATTCGATCGGCATCTGGGCGGAGCGCATCCAACGCGTCCTGAAGTGGTGGCATGCGGGATTCTTTGCGTTGGGACTGCTCTGCGACGCCAGCGGAACCTACCTGATGACCCAGCTCGCGGCATCCGGCGAAGGCCGGGCCGAGGGAGCCGGAGCGGGACTCAACGCGGTTATGGCCGTCACCGGAGCGGCCGCGCTGCTGCTCATGGTGATCCATCTGGCCTGGGCCGCCATTGTGCTGCTGCGCAACCGCGACGCTGAGAAAAAACAGTTCCACAAATTTTCACTTCTCGTCTGGGGCATCTGGCTTATCCCCTATTTCACCGGGGCCATCGGCACCAACCTCGGCTGAGCAGCCGCCCATAAGATGAGGCATGGACTTCGTGGGTTTGCTCTGGACCGTGGTGGGCGCCGCGCTGATTCTGCTGATGCTCGCCGACGTTTTCCAGACCCTCCTCTATCCGCACGGCTCCGGTCCGGTGGGCCGCGCGATCATGCGCGGGTTCTGGCTGCTGTCACGGGAACTCCGGGGCCGCGGACCCTTCATCGCAGCCCCGCTGGCCATGGCCGCCGTGATCGCGGCGTGGGCGGCCCTGGCTGCCGTCGGTTGGGCCCTGCTGTATTTGCCCCACCTGCCGGATGGATTTGTTTACGGGGGCGGGGTTCCGCAACGGGGCGACTTTGCCGAAGCACTCTACATTTCCCTGGTGACCCTTTCCACCGTGGGCTTCGGGGAGATCGTCCCGGCGCATGCTCTGCTCAGGCTGGTTGCCGCTCTGCAGGCGGTTACCGGATTCGGGCTGCTGACCGCAACGGTCACCTGGATCCTGCAGACGTACCCGGCCCTGAACCGCCGCCGCGCCCTCGCCCATCAGCTGAACCTGTTCCGGGAGGCGGCCGGCCACGGCGGCCTGGCTTCGCTGGAACCCCGTCACGCTGCCGGGCTGCTGGAATCGATGGCCGGAAACGTAGCGGCAGTGAGTATCGACCTGCTGGCTTTCCACGAAACCTATTATTTCCGCGAAGTGGAGCAGCGGGGTTCCCTGCCCGCAACCGTTGCCTACGCCCAGCAGCTCGCGTCACAGGCCCAGGGCAGCGGCAACCCCGAACTCCAGTTCGCCGGGCGGATGCTGCACGCAGCGTTGGAGGGGCTCGCGGATGTCCTGCGCGGGAGGTTCGGCCATTCCGGAACAACGTCCTCCGACGTGTTCGACAGCTACGAACTCCACCACCGGCACCGCAGGCCCGGGCACAGATAGGTCCGGCTACTTCACCCAGCCCGATTTCTGCAGCCAGTCGCTGAGGATGGGCAGGACAACGCTGCTGTGCATCGCGCCCAGGTGGTCCAGGCCCGGCAGGACGCGGACGTCCCACCCCGCTTTGGTCAATGTTCCCTGGTGCCGGGCCAAGGGCTCCCCGATTCTCACGAGGACGCCACCCCACAACGGCTTGTAGTCAATGCTGTCCTCGGCCCCGGCGAACGCCAGGCGCGGCAGGTCGGCGGGGAGCACGGCGGCAATATCGTCAAAGTCCTGAAGCGCTTCGTACAGGGTAACGAACTGCTGCGTCTGCTCCTCAGTGGTCTGGATGGACACCGAGTCCCAGTCCCCCGGCTCGGGCTCCGGGACCGCCGCGGCCGGTTGGCCGGCCGCCTTCCCCGACAGCACATGGGCTGCCCGGGTGACCGTCAGCATGCTCTGGTACGGGCCGTCCAGGGGCGGGAAGCCGCCCATGGCGAGCGCCCGGAGCCGGTCTGTGCGCAGCGCAAGCTGCAGGCCGCTCAGCGCCAGCCAGGAGTAGCCGTAATAGGCGAAAGTTTCGGCGCCGGCCGCGTCCGCCATGGCCAGCAGGTCCGCCGCGATGTTCTCCGGTGTGAGCGTCGCCGGTGCCGGGTGGGCCATCCGGTGGGCTTCGTAGTCGGCCGCGATCACCAGGTTCGTCGCCGCCAATCCCTTGATGAGGCTGGGGCCCAGGTCAGGGTCGCCGCCCCACTGGCGGAGCGTTTCCGCTTCCGCCGCCGTGTGCGTGGCGAGGCTGACCGGCAGGAGGATGGCGGGGCCGTCACCCCGGACGGTGAGGGCAATGGTGGTGCCGTCGTGCAGGAC
>NZ_QAIQ01000533.1 GCF_003061105.1 Arthrobacter sp. HMWF013 | reverse complement strand
CACGGTGACCCTGGGGGACACCACGCTCACAGTGGTTCCGCTGGGGCGCAACCACGGGGCGGCGCCGACGTCGCCGCTTGTCGATTTCAACCGCTCCCCGCGGGTGGTTCCCCGCTTCGATGCGCCCAAGCGCGTACCGCCGGCCGGGCCCAAAAGGCCTGACCACCAGGCTTTCCCATACCTGATGCTGATGGCCCCGCTCCTGATGGGCGGGGTGATGTTCGCCATCACCCGGAACGTGTTGTCCGTGGTTTTCATGATGATGATGCCGCTGTTCATCGTGGGGCACTACGTGGACCACAAGATGCAGACCAGGCGCCAGCAGAAGGAACAGCTCAAGCACTTCCGTGAATCCATGGCGGCTTTCCGCCAGGACATCACCGAACTGCAGCATGTGGAACGCGCGGTACGCCTGCAGGAAGCCCCGTCAGTCAGCGACACCGTGGATTCCATCTACAAGCTGGGCCCGCTCCTGTGGACGCACCGCCCCGAGCACGTCGGCTTCCTGGGCCTCCGGTTCGGGCTCGGTACCAGCCCGTCACGCATAATCTTCGATGAACCCGCCAGCAACGACACCGAAGTTGAGTACATGCGGGAGATCCAGGACTGCCTGAAGCAGTTCCGGGACATCGAAGGCGTCCCGGTGGTTTCCCAGCTGCGGGCCGCGGGGTCCTTCGGGGTTGCCGGGGCACGCGGCCTGGTGGACGACGTCGCCCGCGGCATGGTGCTGCAGTTCGTGGGACTGCACTCACCGGCGGAGGCCGTGGTGACTGCCATCACCTCGGCCCAGTCCCGGCAGCGCTGGGACTGGCTGCAGTGGCTGCCGCACGTTGGCTCCGGCCACAGCCCCCTCGCCGGCGACCACCTTGCCGCCGGCTCCGCCGGCGGATCCACCCTGCTGGCCAGGCTCGAGGACCTGCTCGACGCCAGGGAGGCGATGGCCGGGCGTTCTGCCCCCGAACCGAGGGCAGCCCTGAACCCTGCCAAGGATGAGCTTCCGGCGCCAGTGCTGCCGGCCGTCCTGGTCATCGTCGAGGATGATGCCCCGGTTGACCGTGGCAGGCTGACCCGCCTCGCCGAACGGGGGCCGGATTCCGGCGTCCACGTGATGTGGGTTGCCACCGACATCCAGGCGCTCCCGGCAGCGTGCCGGGACTTTATGGTGGTGGACGGCGAGAACGGCACCACTACGGGCCAGGTCCGGCTGGGACGCCACAGCTATCCCGTGAGCTGTGAAAGCCTCGACGCCGAACTGGCCGCCCAGCTTGCCAGGATGCTGGCGCCGGTGGTCGACGTCGGCAAGCCCGTCAGCGACGACTCCGACCTGCCGCGCGCAGTCTCGTACGCCACCTTGATCGGCAAGGACTTCCTGGACAATCCCCAGGCTGTCGCGGAACGCTGGGAGGAGAACAACTCCGTCCACGCCTCCGCGGTGCCCAACCGGAAGGATAACGGAACCCTGCGTGCCCTGGTGGGGTCCAAGGGCATTGAACCCCTTTACCTGGACCTGAAGAACGAGGGCCCGCACGCACTCGTGGGCGGGACCACCGGCGCCGGCAAATCCGAGTTCCTGCAGTCCTGGGTCATGGGCATGGCCGCCGCCTACAGCCCCGACAGGGTGAGCTTCCTCTTTGTCGACTACAAAGGCGGCGCGGCATTCGCCGATTGCCTGAACCTGCCCCACACTGTTGGACTGGTCACCGACCTGTCCCAGCACCTGGTCCGCCGCGCCCTGACATCCCTCCGCGCCGAACTCCATTACCGCGAACACCTGCTGAACCGGAAGAAGGCAAAGGACCTGCTGGCGCTCCAGCGCGAAGCCGATCCGGAGGCGCCGCCGTACCTGATCATCGTGGTGGACGAGTTCGCTGCACTGGCCACCGAAGTACCTGAATTCGTGGACGGAGTCGTGGACGTGGCCGCCCGCGGCCGGTCCCTGGGGCTGCACCTGATCCTGGCCACGCAGCGCCCGTCCGGCGTCATCAAGGACAGCCTGCGCGCCAACACCAACCTCCGGGTTGCCCTCCGCATGGCGGACGAGGACGACGCCACCGACATCCTCGGAGTGCCTGACGCGGCCTACTTCGATCCGACCATCCCGGGCCGCGGCGCCGCAAAAACCGGCCCCGGCCGCATCCAGGGATTCCAGACCGGCTACGCCGGCGGCTGGACCACGGAGAAGCCGCAGCGTCCCCAGATCGACATTGTGGAAATGGCGTTCGGTTCCGGGCCCAGCTGGGAAGCACCTGCCCCTGAGAAACCGGTCAAGGAAGCTCCCGCCGGCCCCAACGACATCGCCAGGATGACCACCAACATCGTGCGGGCTGCGGATTCCCTGGCCATCAGGCCGCCGCGCAAACCGTGGCTGGACGAGCTCGCCAAAACCTACGACTTCTCCAAGCTGCCCAACCCCCGCACCGACGAACGGCTGCTTCTGGGTGTGGCGGATGACCCCGCCCGCCAGGAACAGCCCACGGTCTTCTACGAGCCGGACAAAGACGGCAACATGGCCATCTACGGCACGGGCGGTTCCGGCAAGTCGGCGGCGTTGCGGGGGATTGCGATTGCCGCCGCCGTTACTCCCCGCGGCGGTCCGGTCCACATCTATGGGATCGACTGCAGTTCCTCGGGGCTGAGCATGCTCGAAGACCTGCCGCACGTGGGTGAGATCATGAGCGGCGACGACGTCGAGCGTGTGGGTCGGCTGCTGCGTATGCTCCGGGACCTGGCAGAGGAACGGTCTGCCCGGTTCGCGGACGTCAGGGCGTCAACCATCGGCGAATACCGGACCCTCGCCGACCGTCCGGATGAGAAACGCATCTTTGTGCTCGTTGACGGCATGTCCGCTTTCCGCGAGACCTACGAATACAGCAGGCTGTCTGCTCTCTGGGACATCTTCCTTCAGCTCGCCACCGACGGCCGTCCGCTCGGAATCCACCTCGTGGTGACCGGGGACCGGCCCAACTCCGTCCCGGCGTCGCTGCTCGCTTCCATCCAGCGCCGGCTGGTGCTGCGGCTTTCCTCCGAGGACGATTACATGTCCTTGGACGTCCCGAAGGACGTTCTCAACAGTTCCTCGCCGCCAGGCCGTGGCCTGTTGGGCGGCCTGGAGGTCCAGCTGGCTGTCCTGGGCGGCAACTCCAACCTGGCGCTGCAGGCCCGCGAGGTCCACAAGCTCAGCCAGGCCATGCTGCGCCAGGGCCTGGAGCAGGCACCGAAAATCCAGCGGCTTCCGGAGCAGGTGGACCTGGACATGCTCCCCGCGGGAAGCCCGGATTTGC
>NZ_QAIQ01000058.1 GCF_003061105.1 Arthrobacter sp. HMWF013 | reverse complement strand
CCTTCTAGTGGTGGCTGCTGACGCCGAGCGGGCGGCCCTTGGTTTCGCCGGCCAGGAGCACGCCGACGGCGGAAATAACGCACAGGATCATGATGTAGATGCCGATGGACCCGGTCCACTTGGTGGCCTGCATCAGCGTTTCCGCGATGCTGGCTGCGAATGCACCGCCCAGGATTGCACCGAACGCGTAGCCGATGGAAATGCCTGAGTAGCGGACATTGGCCGGGAACATTTCGGCATACATGGCGGACATCGGGCCGTAGGACAGCCCGAGTCCGATGGTCAGGACAAAAAGCGCCAGGCCGTAGAGCATGATGTTCTTGGTGTCGATCAGGGCAAACATCGGGATCATCCAAGCGAACACGATGCCATACCCGATCAGGAACGTCTTGACCCGGCCGATCTTGTCGGAGAGCCAGCCCCCCACGAGCGTGAAGATCAACCAGCCGAAGGACGCAAGCGTGGTTGCCAGCAGGACCTCGGCGACCGGCATCTTCAGCGTCCGGGTGGCGTACGCGATGAAGAACGCGATCAGCAGGTAGCCTGCTGCGTTGTTGCCGATGAAGATCATGGTGGAGTAGAGCACGGATTTCTTGTGGAACTTGATCAGCTGTCCAAGCGGTGCTTTGGCCTTCTCCTTGCGCTCGATCATTTCCTTGAAGACCGGGCTCTCGGCCACAGCACGGCGGATCAGGTAGCCCACCACGATCAGCACGATGGACAGCAGGAACGGCACGCGCCAGCCCCAGGCACCGAAGTCTTCCTTGGACATACCGGTGTTGAGGAAGTACAACAGGCCCGTGGCCAGGATCATGCCAACCGGAACGCCGATCTGGGGGTAGGCGCCAAACAGGCCCCGCTTGCTCCGGGGAGCGTGCTCAACGGCCATCAGGGCTGCGCCGCCCCATTCACCGCCGGCAGAGAAGCCCTGGATGATGCGTAGCAGGATCAGCAGAACGGGGGCCCAGACGCCAATTTGGGCATACGTCGGGAGCATGCCGATCAGAGCCGTAGCGGCGCCCATCATGACGAGGGTGAAGACCAGCATGGCCTTGCGACCCAGCCGGTCGCCCAGATGGCCGGCAATAACGGCACCGAGCGGACGGAACAGGAAGCTGATGCCGATGAGCGCGAAGGAGAGGATCCGTGCCAGGCCCGGATTTGAGTCTTCAAGGGGCGTGAGGAACAGCGGGGACAGCAACGTTCCGGTCAGCTGGGCAAAAATGAAGAAGTCGTACCACTCGATAGTGGTTCCGACCAGCGTCCCAGCAAGGACTTTTCGTTCCTCATGCTTGCTGCTGGGGCCGGTCTCTGAATCGACGTGTGAAGTTGCGGTCATTGGAACTCCGTGGCTGGGGGCAGCGCCGGTTGGGTACGCGGCTGCCGATGGTGAATTCAGGCCAAGCATTTACTGATCGAACGGTCAGTTAGTACGAGAGTACCCGAGCATGTGACGAAACGCACCATTTTCTTTCGTTGAGGCGGAAATTAGTTCTATATTTGGACTGATCATTCGCAATAAGGACACCTGGGTCAGCCTAAGAAGCAACACAGGCTCAAGACCTCCGCTGTGCTGCCACCTAGGATGGAAACCATGACTCCCATCGCCGAGGCCTCTGCAGGGCAGGCACCGGCTTCCCCCTCCCAGACCCTTTCGCGCGGCATCCGGGCACTGGAGATCCTGGCAGCCGCACAAAACCCCTTGACCATTGCCGAACTGGCCGACGCCATGGGCGTACACCGCTCCGTGGCCTACCGGATCCTGCGGACCCTGGAAGACCATTCCCTGCTGGTGCGCGATGATGCCGGCAAAGTCCAGCCAGGGCCGGGGCTCGCCGTCCTGGCAAGGGGCGTTTCGCGCAGCCTGCAGACAGCTGCGCTCCCGGAGCTGACCCAGCTCGCCAATGCCCTGACCATGAGCACGTTCGTGGCCGTCTGGGACCGCGATGACTGCGTCACCTTGGTCACCGTGGACCCGCGGCACACTGGCACCGGCATCGTCCAGCACCCGGGTTCCCGGCATGCGATCAACGCCGGCGCCCCCGGCATTGCCATCCAGTCAGCGTATTCAGAGGCTGATTGGCATCAAGCGGCCCCGGGCATCCCGTACCGGCCAGAGGCTGCGGCAGCCCGTAGCCGCGGCTACGCCGCAAGCCACGATGAGGTGATTGCGGGGGTCTCCTCGGTAGCCGTTCCGGTCCGGGTTCCCGGCGGCAGGCCCGCCGCCCTCGCCGTTGTCTACATCCGGACCAGCCAGGACCCGGAGGAAGTCGCCGCCTCACTGAAGGCCAGTGCCGGCCGGATCGAAGCCCAGCTTGGCTGAAGGTTCCACGCCCCCCCGAGGTGCTGGGGCGCATTTCCGTACCGGGATTTTCCCGGGGACTCCTTTAGGCGTTGCGTCGCCGCAAAATGATCACGGCCACCAGGCCAGACACCGTCAACGCACCGGCGGCGGCAGCAGGGACCACAAAGGCAGCCTGGTAGCCGTGCGCCTGGGCAAGCTGGCCGCCCAGGGCCGATCCCAGGGCGGTGCCCGCCACGATCCCGCTGGCCAGGGCTGTCATGACCGTCCCCAGCTTTTCCGCCGGTGACAGCAACCCCCCGATGCCAAAAATGGTAACCATCGCGGGTCCCACCGGCAGTCCCAGGACCAGCAGAACGGCGACCATGCCGGTCATCGATTCCGGCACCGGAAGCAGCAGCGCAAGGGCGGTCATCAGGCCGGCACTGACCAGCAGCCGCGGGCCTGGCGTGAACCGCCGGGACCAGTAGGCCACAGACAAAGCGGCTGCCGCGGAACTGAGCCCCATCACTGCATACAGCAGTCCAGCGATCTCGGCGGTGGCAAAGCCGGCCGAAAATGAGCTCAGCGCCGTCTGGGTGGAGCCGAAGAAGGTGCCCATGGCAACCATGGCCAGGACAGGGAGCGCCACGGCGGCCGGAACCCTGACGGGGCCGGGATTACCGGCTGCCCCGGGCACAGCGGTGGCGGCCCTGGCTGCCTGTCGGCGTGAAGCAGCACCGGTCAGGGGAACTGCCTGGTGTGTGGGGTGAACGGCAAAAGCGGGCACCAGCGTAAGGGTCAGTACCGCAGCCAGTGCCAGCGGCAACCAGGGAGCCACCATGCTGGCGAGGATTCCCACGAGGGCCGGTCCCAGCACAAAGGTGAGCTCATCGGCCGTACTCTCATACGACATGGCAGTGTCGAGGTCTTTGCCCCCGGTCCCGCCTTTCCCGGGAGAGGTGAGTGCCATCCAGCGGACCCTGGCAAGCGGACCTACCTGCGGGGAGCTGGCGCCTGCCAGAAAAGCCGCGGCGATGACCGCCGCCGGAAACGGACCGGCCACTGGTGCAGCCCAGGCAGCGCCGATCAATGCCAAGACAAATGCAGCGTTGAGGGCGGCTG
>NZ_QAIQ01000532.1 GCF_003061105.1 Arthrobacter sp. HMWF013 | reverse complement strand
ATGCAGCTGATCCCGGACGTCACCACTGCATTCCTGGACACCTTCCGCATGGAGAAGACGCTGGCGCTGAACTTCTCCATCGTCAACCCCCGCACCGGTGACCCCTACCACCGCGACCCGCGCGGCGTAGCCGAGAAGGCTGAGGCCTACCTCGCTTCCACCGGTATCGCTGACACCGCGTTCTTCGCTCCCGAAGCCGAGTTCTTCGTCTTCGACAACGTCCAGTACCGGTCCTCCCCCGAGGGCAGCTTCTACAAGATCGACTCAGAAGAAGCCCACTGGAACACCGGCCGCGAAGAAGAGGGCGGAAACCTCGGCTACAAGACCCCCATCAAGGGCGGCTACTTCCCGGTTTCCCCCACCGACAAGCAGGCCGACCTCCGCGACGCCATGTGTGTCGCCCTGGACGAAGCAGGCCTTGAGGTCGAGCGCAGCCACCACGAAGTCGGTTCCGCCGGCCAGGCTGAAATCAACTACAAGTTCACCACGCTGACCCACGCGGCAGACGATCTCCAGAAGTTCAAGTACGTCGTCAAGAACACTGCCGATGCCTGGGGCAAGTCCGTGACCTTCATGCCGAAGCCCGTCTTCGGTGACAACGGCTCGGGCATGCACTGCCACCAGTCGCTGTGGACCAACGGCGAACCGCTGTTCTACGACGAAAAGGGCTACGCCGGCCTGTCCGACACCGCCCGCTGGTACATCGGCGGCCTGCTCAAGCACTCCTCCGCAGTGCTGGCCTTCACCAACCCGACGGTGAACTCCTACCGCCGCCTGGTCAAGGGCTTCGAAGCTCCGGTCAACATGGTTTACTCGCAGGGCAACCGCTCCGCCGGTATCCGTATCCCGATCACGGGTTCGAACCCCAAGGCCAAGCGCATCGAGTTCCGCGCTCCGGACCCCTCCTCCAACCCGTACCTGGCGTTCGCCGCCCAGCTGATGGCCGGCATTGACGGCATCCGCAACCGCATCGAACCCCCGGCTCCGATCGACAAGGACCTCTACGAGCTCCCCGCCGAGGAAGCCAAGGACATCCCCAAGGCACCGGGCACCCTCGAAGAGGCACTGGACGCCCTTGCAGAGGACAACGAGTTCCTGCAGGCCGGCGGCGTGTTCACCCAGGACCTGATCGACACCTGGATCGAATACAAGTACGAGAATGAGATCCGCCCGCTGTCACTGCGCCCGAACCCCTACGAGTTCGAGCTCTACTACGGCGTCTAGCAAACCCCGCGGCTGAGCACGTTCAGTCCGTCAAAAGTCCGCCCGGCTGCGAGTTCCGCTTCGCAGCCGGGCGGACTTTTTGGTGTTTAAGGCGGAGGCCGGCTCCAGACGTGCTGAGACCAGGAGCCGGCCCCCTGACGTGTGCCCCCGAGACGAAGACTGTTCCAGCCTTCCCCCCAACAAGGTGTGGGAACACCGCCAATCCACATGATCGGCCACTGCGGGCCTCCAGGCAAATGCATCCCGGGTGTCGTGAACGGATGTTTACGTTCCAGCGCGTGTTATGCCCCGAAGACCCGGTACATGATCCGCTGCGGACCGGAACTGCCGCCAAGATATTGCCCACGGTCCTCAAAACCCGCACGCCGGTAGGCTGAGCGCCCCGCGGGATTTCCCTCATTGACGGAAAGTACGACGCCGGTCTCTGCCGTTCCCAGCCTGGCGGTCAGTTTCGCGGCAGTTTCCACGGCGGACGCAGCGGCCAGCGGTCCGAGTCCCTGGCCCTGATGGCGCCGGTCAATCAGGAACCCGCGGAGCAGCCAGGCGGAGTTCTGGTCCGGCCAGCCGGCAAGGCCCGCCGCGCCGGACTGCAGTGTCAGCACTCCTACGGCGTATCCATCCGCCTCGATGACGTAGGGAAAGCGCGAGTCCTCGGCCAGCCCTGCCAGCGCCATCCGGAGCGGATCACCAACAAAGGTGCTTTGGCCCGGCAACAGTTCCATCAGGGCGACTTCACCGAGCTGGATGGCGAGGGAATCGGCGTCGAGGTCTTGAAGGGAAATCAGCCACACAGAAGCAGGCGGACGCTTCAGGTCAGCGCCCTTCGTCGCCGGCGGGTGAGGAATCATCTGCAGGCGGTCCCGCCGGATCCATCCACAGCACCTCCCAGAGG
>NZ_QAIQ01000531.1 GCF_003061105.1 Arthrobacter sp. HMWF013 | reverse complement strand
CCTTGGGGTAGAACGCCCATTGCCCTTTGCTGTTCAGCTGGCCCGAGTGGGCGTAGAGCCGCTCGATGAGTTTTTTGGTCTGCGAGGAGTTGTCACCGAGCCAGATCGGCCCGGCCACCACCACGATGTCCGCTTCCTGGACGGCGGGGTAGAGGTCCGGCCATGCGTCGGTGGCCCAGCCGTATTCGGTCATGTCCGGGTAGACACCGCTGGCGATGTCGTGGTCAACGGTGCGGATGACCTTGGTGCTGACGCCCTGCTTTTCCATCAGGAGCCTGCTGATATTGATCAGGCCGTCCGTGTTTGACGTCTCCGGGGATCTCTTCAGGGTCCCGTTGAAGAACAGCGCCTTGAGGCCGCTGTAATCCGAGGTGTTCCTGGTCTGATCCACAGTGATACTCCCTTGGTCAGGAAACCCTTTTCAGGACCGCTGATGCGTGGGCCTCCAGGCCCTTGCCCGGCTGGGCACCCGAGGCTACGTCCCAGCGCCACAGCAGGTTGCCGTCCACCAGGCCGAAGATCCGGGTAGCGGCACTGTAGTCCTTGGAGTGGCTGCCGCGCATCACCATGTCGGTGGTGAGCTGGATCTGCGGGCCTTTGATCTGGCCGTAGTACAGCTCCGAGATCCCGCCGGGGTGGGCGATGGATACGGAGATGTCGAATCCGCCGTCTTTGTTGCGGAGTTCCTCGACGTCGCTGGCACTCTTCAGCACCGGGACGATGTCGCCGGGGACAAGGCCCGGGCCGCCGTCGCCTTCCAGCTGCTTGCGCTCAAGTGCCCAGAAGCCGGTCTCGACGGTGAGCGGCCGGAGCCGCATGCCGTCGTCGTCCGTCAGCCAGCTTTCGGCGCGGTACTGCAGGTACGGCAGTCCGTTGTGCGTAAAGGACACGTGCTGCACGAAGTGCTCGGAGTCCTCGTCCCCGCTGCCAAGGCGGCCGCGGCCTTCCCACTCACCAATGAGCCAGGAAAGCGGAACGAGTTCGGGGGTCAGGTCGGTTGGTATCTCAATCGGCACAGTAACTACCTCTGGAAACAGCTGGTTCCGGAAAGAATTTACTTCTGGCCTTTGAACAGGCGGTACACCACAAAGCCGGCGAACCAGACCATGGCCAGGCTGGCGACGCCGAGCAGGACAAGGAAAAAGATTTCAAATGCAAGTACGGACATGATGCCATCCTAACGCTTAGTAAATGAGTAGTTTGTCTATGAAGTAAGCCAGCGAACCCACCGCCGAGACGGGCGCAAGGCCCATACTAAGCGCCGCCAGAAGATTCAGCGGACCACCCCGAAGTGTGACGAGCCTGCGGAAACTGACCAGCACGGCCCCCACCACCACGCCGAAGATCGCTGCAGGCAAGACCTCAATGTCAGAAAACACCAGCCCGGCGAGCGGGCCTGCGAGCCCTGCAAGGACGATGCC
>NZ_QAIQ01000530.1 GCF_003061105.1 Arthrobacter sp. HMWF013 | reverse complement strand
GGCAGACACTACGCCAGCGAACAACCCGACTGGGAACCACCACAACTGCCGGAATACGTGTTGGAAGACCGGCAGGCTTACTTGCCGGAGGCGCTCCCGCCCGCCGGCTCAGGGTTGCAGGCTGATTTAAGCCCGGCCGGGGATGCGAGGACCCGTTGATCTGTGAGGGCTGCTGCTGGTGGTCGGCCCCCGGAGTGTTTGACGGCAACGGGCCAACGCTGCTTCGTCGACGTCCGCGGGTGCTGAACGCCTCACGGCTGACCGTTCGTTTCAGCAGGTCGATAGCAGCGGTTGACCCCTATTGGGCGGGAAGGCCGTAGCGGTGTTCGGGACGGCCGGTAGTGCCATAGCGCAGCTGGATGTCCACGGCGCCGTCGTCGGCCAACGAGGACAGGTAGCGTTGCGCCGTGGCCCGGGATACCCCCACGCGCGTCGCGACTTCGGCAGCTGAGTATTGCTCACCGGGAACGAGTGACTCCAGGACCGCGGCCTCCGTGGCCGAGCGGGGCTTGGCCGACGGCGTCACATCGCCGGGAATCAGGGCCCGTTTGGCACGTTCCACAGCTTCCTGATCCAGCACGCCCGGCTGACCCAGAATACGGCGGTACCTGGCATAGGACCTCAACTGCTGTGACAGGGATTCAGCGGTGAACGGCTTCAACAGATACCCCAGGGCACCGCGACGAAAGGCAATACGGAGGGACGCCGCGTCCGACGCCGCGCTGAGGATCATCGTGTCCACGTCGAGCTGCTGCAGCAAATCAAGGCCGGACGCATCCGGCAGGTACACATCGAGCAGCACCAGGTCCGGGCGCAGGCTGTGGATCGCCTGCAGAGCCAACGACGCCGAACCCACCGGTGACAGTGCGAGGAATCCCGCCACTGAATCCACATAAGCGGCGTGCAGCTTGGCGACGTGGAAGTCGTCGTCCACGATCAACACCCTGTAATCCTCAGGCATCGTTATCCTCTCCAGCTGAGTCATTTCCAACTGAGTTAGTTGCGGCTGCGTCATTTCCGGCTGCGTCGTTTCCGGCTGCGCTGCTTCCCGCTGTGGTGCGGGGCAGCGACGCCATAAAGACCGCTCCCGGTCCGCCCGGCGAGCCGGCCTCCAGCACCCTCACGTCGCCGCCGCGGCGGCGGGCCAACTGCCGGGCCAGAGCCAGTCCCAGCCCCTGGCCACCACTGGACCGGCTGAAACCGGGAGTCCCGGATCCGGCAGCCGCCGAGCCCGCAGCCGCCGGGCCCGCGGGTGCTGCTCCGGCAGCCGCAGAGCCCGCAGCCGCTGACCCAGCGGCAGTCGTATATCCCTCCGCGAACACGGCTTCAGTGTCTGTCCCGGCGCCCAGCCCGTCACCTGAGTCGGCGACGACGATGTGCAGGGTGCCGCCGTCGTCGTCCGGTTCGTCGAGTACCTCCAGCTCCACCCAGCGGTCAGTGGAGGAGCCGGCCACAGCGGCATTCACCGCATTGTCGATCAGGTTGCCCAGGACAGTGGTCACGTCCTGCGGCTCGGTGACCTGGCCACGGACCAGTGTTTCGGGGCCGATCCGCAGCGTCACCCCGCGTTCGTCAGCCTCCACGCCCTTAGCACCCACGAAGGCCTGGAGATAGGGGTCCTGCAGCAGTTCGGCCTGGTCCACGGGAAATTTCAGTGGCCCGGTGGCGGCAAGCCCGGCCAAATAGTCGCGGGCCTGCTGGTGCTGACCGATGCTCATGAGACCGGCGATGGTGTGCAACTGGTTGGCGAACTCGTGGCGCTGGGCGCGCAGGGCCGTGGACATGGTGCCCACGGCGTCCAACTGCCGGGTCAGCTGCTGCAGTTCGGTACGGTCGCGCAGCATGATCACCCAGCCCAGGTCTTCGCGGCGGTGCAGGGCCTTGCGCGCGCTGACCACCAGCACGCGGCCGCCAGCGACGAGCTCAATGGCCTCCGCCTCCCTGGCATCCGGAAGTGTCAGGGCTTTGAGCTGGTCCGGCACCGGCGCGTCGGCCCAGGGAGTCCCGGCCAGGTCCGGCTGGGAGAGGAGGCGCTGCGCGGCGGCGTTGAAGACGCTGATCCTGCCATCGGCCGACACGCCGATGACGCCGTCGTCAACGCCCTGCAGTACGGCCACCTGATCGTGGACCAGGGTGCTGATCTCCTCCGGTTCCAGGCCCAGCGTCAGCCGCTGGAGCCTGCGCCGCAACAGGAACGATGCCAACACCCCGGCCAGCAGGGATCCCGCGGCAGCCAGTGCCACCGGTCCAACGTCCCGCGCAACAGTCTGGCTCACGCTCTCCATGGAATACCCGACGCTCACTTCACCCACGATGGCCGTGGTGCCGGGCGCGTAGACGGGGACCTTGGCGCCGGCCGACGGACCGAGGGTGCCGGTGTTGCGGGTGGTTACCTCCCGGCCGGCGAGGGCCTCGGACGGATCCGTGCTGACTTTTTCTCCCAGCCTTTCCGGGTCCGGGTGCGCCAGCCGCAGCCCGGTCTCGTCGGTAATGACCACAAAAAGTGCACCTGTCCGGGTCCGCGCAGCCTCGGCGGTGGCCATCAGCG
>NZ_QAIQ01000529.1 GCF_003061105.1 Arthrobacter sp. HMWF013 | reverse complement strand
CGGTACATGGCACCGGTGTCCAGGTACGCAAGGTGCAGCCGGCGTGCCACTTCCCTGCTCACGCTGGACTTTCCGGAACCGGACGGCCCGTCGATGGCGACCACCAGTGGCCTGCCGACGCGCAGCGCCGGAAGGGTGTCAAGAAGTTCCTGTGTCATTACTGGAGTACCCGCCATCCGCGGTCGTTGAGTGCTTCGATCAGGTGGTCGTGTTTGTTCGGCAGGACAGAGAGTTCCACCATGCCAACATTCTGGCCTGAGGAATGGTCCAGCCGCAGGTCCTCCACGTTGACACCGATCTCGCCGATTTCGGTGAGGAGCCTGGCGATCTGGCCCGGTTTGTCGTCAACAAGGACAGTCAGCCATGCGTAAGCCTGCGGCGGGCCGCCGTGCTTGCCCGGAATACGGGCCTGGCCGGCGTTGCCTTCGCTGATCAGTTGCGCCAGATCAAGCCGCGCGCCTGGCGCCGTGGGGTCCTCGAGGGTGCCGATAAGGCGGTTCAGGTCTTCGCGGACGCCGTGGAGGATATCGACGACTTTCCGGGCGTTGCCGCCCAGGATCTGGACCCACAGGGTGGGGTCGCTTGCCGCGATCCGGGTGACATCGCGCAGGCCGTTGCCGGCCAGGGACAGGGCATGAAGCGGCGTTCCCTGCAGCCGGCTGGCCAGCAATGACGACATCACCTGCGGCAGGTGGGAAACCAGTGCCACTGCTTCGTCGTGCTCCTCGGGGCTGAACTGCGATACAACAGCTCCGAGGTCCGTTGCCAGCGAACGCGCCGTCTGCACAGCAGCCTCGGACGATTCAGTGCCGGGGCACACCACCCAGGGCATGGACGTAAAAAGCTCACCGCGGGCCGCGACCGGTCCGGACTTTTCACGCCCAGCCATCGGGTGGGTACCCACGTAGCGGGTCAGGTCCACCGCGCGGCTGCGAAGCTCCATCAGGATTGCTGCCTTGACGCTGGCGATGTCCACCACGACTGAACCGGGGTAGTCGGCCAGGGCCTTGGCGACGACGTCGGCAGTCACGTCAGGCGGTGCTGCCACCACCACCAGTTCAGGCGTTTCGTCACCGAGGTGCTCCAGGGGCTGGCCTGCACCGATATCGACGGCGACGGCCTGGTTGGTGGGCGACGGGTCAGAGAGGAACACGGGCACGCCGCGTCCCCGCAGGCCCAGCCCGATGCTGGCACCGAGCAGGCCGGTGCCAATCACCACCACCGGGCCGTTGAGGTGTCCACGCCCGTGCGAGCGGAATGCGGACATGCCTCAGAGCCCTACGGATGCCAGCAGGTGGCCGACTTCCTGCTTGCCAAGGTTGCGGATGCTGCCCTGGCGCTGGTCACCCAGCCCGATGGGACCCACCTTGACGCGCACCAGGCGCAGGACAGGGAAGCCGACGGCGTCGAAAAGGCGCCGGACAATCCGGTTCTTGCCGGAGTGCAGGACTACCTCGATCAGCACGTGACCGGGCGTGGAGTCCACCAGCTTGAACGAGTCAACGGAGGCGATGCCGTCCTCAAGTTCCACACCTTCGCGCAGCTGCGCGCCGATTCCCTGTGGGAACGGGCCCCGGACCTGGACCAGGTAGGTCTTGGGGACCTCATAGGACGGGTGGGTGAGCCGGTTGGCCAGCTCGCCGTCGTTCGTGAGGAGCAGCAGGCCTTCGGTGGCGACGTCCAGGCGGCCCACATGGAAAAGCCGCTCGCCCTGGTGGGTTTTCCGCACGAAGTCACTGATGCAGGGACGGCCGTCCGGGTCCTCCATGGTGGAGACAACGCCCTTGGGCTTGTTGAAGACCATGTAGACGAGGTTGTCATCGAGCTGGATGCGCAGGCCGTCGACGTGGACGATGGCGGTCTGGGGGTCAATGCGGACACCAAGCTCGGTCACCACCTGGCCGTCGACCTCGACGCGGCCCTCGGCGATCATTTCCTCGCAGACGCGGCGCGAAGCCACGCCGGCCTGCGCCATGACCTTCTGCAGCCGGACGCCGTCGGCGTCGTGGAGTTCAGACTGCGGAACAGCGCTCCGCGGGCCCCGCTTGCGCGACGGCTTGCGGACCGGACCAAGGTTCTGCCCGAACCGTTCGCTGCCGAAAGCACGCGATGCTGCCGCGCCGGGCCTGGCCGAGCGTGGCTTGGGCTTGAGGGCACCGGGAGTTCCGGGCTCTTTTTTGGCGCCCGGCTTGCGGGCTGCCGGCTTCCGTGAGGACTGCCCTGCGGGCTTCCGGTCGGATCCGTCGCGGCCGGCCGGCGATGCGGGGGCGTCGCCGGGATCGACAAACGGCTCCTCGCGCGGCTTCGGGGCCTTGTACGGACGGTCTCCGTACGGACGTTCTCCGCCGCCACCGAATCCTGCGTTGCGCTTGCCTGCGCCGGCGCGGAATCCGCCGCCCTGCGCCGCATTACGGCCGGCGCCGCCCTGTGCCGGATTGCGGCTGGCGCCGCCCTGTCCGGCATTGCGTTCTGAACTGTTGCGTCCCGAACTGTTACGTGGTGAACCCTGGCGTCCCGCCTGTGTCATGACCCGTCCTTCGATATGTTGGCCGGCAAGTTGTCCAACAACAACCCTAGCCAGCCATGCAGAATTTATCTGCCCTTATGAATACTCTTGTGCGCAGGCGGTTGCCCGCCTACATTCTGTCGGCGTCGTAGAACTCCGCGATGCCCTCAAGCCCCGGAAGATGGGGTGAGAGCTGAGGCAGTTCAGCCACTGAGCCGATTCCCATCCGTTCCAGGAAATACGACGTGGTCCGGTAGAGGATTGCTCCCGACTCGGGATCGTGACCCGAATCTTCGATCAGCCCGCGTTGGGTCAATGTCCGTACGACAGAATCGACATTGACTCCTCGAATCGCAGACACGCGGGCCCTGGAGACGGGCTGCCGGTACGCGATGACAGCGAGTGTTTCCAGCGCTGCCTGCGTGAGCCTGGCCGTCTGTCCCTCCAGCACGAACTGTCCGACTATGTCAGCGAACTCCGTGCGGGAGTAGATCCGCCAGCCACCGGCGATGTTCCGCAATTCAAAACCCCGGGGGGTGGCAATGAAACCAGCATTGCTGGGCTCGTCCATGTCCGGGGCTTTAACAGTATAGCCG
>NZ_QAIQ01000057.1 GCF_003061105.1 Arthrobacter sp. HMWF013 | reverse complement strand
GGATTCAGCGCACGCACGCTGGAAGCCGGCGACGGCGTCGGGGGTGTCTGGTACTGGAACCGCTACCCAGAGGCACGCTTTGACTCGGAGAGCTATACCTATGGATACATCTTCTCCAAGGAGCTGTTCCAGGAGTGGCGGTGGCGGGAGGAATTTGCGACCCAGCCCGAAATCGAGGACTACCTCAACTTTGTCGTGAATCGCTTCGACCTGCGGCAGCACATCAGTACGGGACAGCGCGTCGTCTCGGCGGTCTATGACGAGACAGACGCCATCTGGGTGGTCACCACCGAAGCGGGCGGGATCACCCGCGCCCGTTGGGTCATCTCCGCCACCGGCGGCCTCTCGGTGCCGCACCTGCCCGAGATCGAAGGCCTGGACGACTTCCAGGGGGAAGGGCACCACACCGGCGCCTGGCCGCACACCCCGATCGATTTCACCGGCAAGCGCGTCGCGATCATTGGCAATGGTCCCAGTGGCGCCCAACTGCTGCCGGCAATTGTCGACGTCGTCGAATCAGTAGATCTCTACCAGCGCACCCCGACCTGGACAACACCCCTGAACAACGCACCGATCACCAACGAACGTTTCGAGTGGCTCCACGAGAACTTCGAGGACATCGTGAAGGTACTCAGCACGTCGCCGTCGGGGTTTCTGCACGAACCTGCCGGCAAGTTCTCCACCGAGGACCCTGCCGAGGCCCGCCAAGCGTTCTACGAGAAGATCTGGAAGAGCCCAGGCTTCGCGAAACTCACCTCGAACTACTACGACATGACCACGAACCGGGAAGTAAACCTCGAATTTTGCGCGTTCCTGGCCAACAAGATCCGCAGCATCGTCAAGGACCCGGTCACCGCCGAGCGCCTCATTCCGAAGGATCATTTGTTCGGCGCGAAGCGTCCCCCTTTCGTCACCAATTACTTCGAGTCCTTCAACAAACCCAATGCCGGCCTCGTCGCGCTCAAGGAAACACCGATCGTGCGTGTGGACGCGACCGGGATCGAGACCACGGACGGACACCGGGACTACGACATCATCGTCTACGCCACCGGTTTCGACTTCGGAACGGGTGCCCTGACCCGGCTGGGCGTGAAGGGCCGCGAAGGCCTCGATCTGAGCGTTGACTGGGAGGACGGCCCGTCCGACTTCGGCGGGTTCAGCGCGAACCGCCTGCCGAATTTCTTTTTCCCGGGCGGTCCGCACGGTGCGGGCGGAGGCAACTACCCGCGGTACTCGCAGGATCAGATCGACTGGATCCTCAACACGATCATCTACGCGCGCGATTACGGCTACGACACCTTCGAGCCGACGGCCGAGCAGGAGGCTGTCTGGATGTCGATGATCGAGACCCTCGCTCCCCTTTCAATCTTCTCCGCCGAGCACAGCCATTACTATGGCGCCAACGTCGAGGGTAAGCCGCGTAAGTTCCTGCTCAACCCCGGTGGCCGCGCAAAACTGCACGAGATCCTCGACGAGGTTTCGTCGACGGAAAACTACGGAGGCGCGTTCTCGTCCGCGCTGGAAAGAGTGGCTGCCGGGTGAGCACCGAAACTGACCAGGCCTTCCGCGTGAAGTCGGTGTTCCACCCGACTCTTCACGTGCCCAGCCTCGACGCAGCAGAGGATTTCTTTAGCCGCGTTTTCGGGCGACCGAGCACGAATATCGGAACGGTGATGAAAACACCGCCGGCTCCGGGGCATTCCACCGACTACTCGAACTACACGCTGATCGCCGACGTTCTCATCGACAGCCTCGAGCCGTCGCGGTACTTCACGGGCGGCGTCCAGCGTTATCCCGATATCGACACCGGTCAGCTGAACGCCGTCGGCTGGTACGTTGATGGCGCGAAGGACCTCTACCAGGCGTTTCGATCGGCTGGTGTGCGGCTCGTCGATGCGAGGGACAGGACACTCGACACCGAGGAATGGAGCGGCGGCCCCTCGCCGTTCTATTCCCTGCCCGAGGACGCTGGAATGCGGTACCAGTTCTTCGAGACGTTTCCCTTCCCGCTCGACCCTCGGGCCGACGCCGGTTGGACAGCAGCCGCCCTTCACGACGGCGGCCCGCTGGGTATCGTCCGCACCTCGCATCACACGATCCTCACCACGCGGCCCGATCGGGCCCTCAAGGTTGCCGTGGACCTGCTCGGCGGGGAGATCGTCCATTCGGGTGCCGACAGTGTGCGCGGTATATCCGGGGCCTACGTGCACCTGGCCGACGCCGTGTTTCACTTCGCGACACCCGAGGCGGGCACTCCGGCAGCAGCAGATCACGCGCTCAATGGCCCGTTCGACACGTACCATGCGATCACGTGGGAGGTTGAGGATCTGGACACCGCCGCGAAGCACCTCGCCGCAACCGGAGTCGGCATCGCCGCACACTCGGCCACATCGCTGGTGACCGACCCGGCCACGAGCCTCGGCGTGCCCTGGGGGTTCACGACGGAGCCGGCGCAGCACCGGACGCCATGACTGCCAGCAGCGCGCCCGCGGACCAGTCCCTTCCGTCCCGCGCGCACCAGCGGCTGATCGTGGCTGTGCTCGCTTTCGCCGGGGCAAGCGCTTCGTTCCAGCAGACCATCCTGATCCCCATCCAGGGAGCACTCCCGGAACTCCTCGATGCGAGTCCGGACGATACCGCGTGGGTCATCACCGTTACCCTGCTGGTCTCCGCGATCTGCACCCCGATCGCGGGCCGCCTCGGAGACATGTTCGGTAAACGCCGCATCGCCCTCGTGCTCCTCGGGTTGCTGATTGCCGGCTCCGTGGTGGCCGCACTTTCGCCCACGGTCCTGCCACTTATCATCGGCCGCGCCCTGCAGGGGACGGGGTTGGGCGTCATCCCGCTCGGCATCGCCCTCCTTCGCGACTCGATCCACCCGTCCCGCCTGGGCTCGTCCGTTGCGCTGGTCAGTGCGACCCTCGGCGTCGGGGCGTCCCTTGGACTGCCCATCAGTGCGTTCGTCGCCGAGACCGCAGACTTCCGTGTACTTTTTTGGGCAGCGGCGGGAACCGGCGTGATTACCCTCGTGCTCGTATTCCTCATCGTCCCCGAGCACGGCACACCACCGGGAGGCGCGATCGACGCGGGCGGTATCGCGGGCCTGACGATCGGATTGACCGCCCTGCTGCTGGCAATCTCCCGCGGGAACACGTGGGGGTGGACCTCGCCTGTGACGCTCGCACTGCTCATCGGCGGCGTCGTGGTGTTCAGTGTCTGGGGAGCCTACGAACTGCGCGTGCCGGATCCCCTCGTAGACCTGCGGGTCAACGCCCGTCCGGCGGTACTCCTCACCAATCTCGCGTCCGTTGCAATGGGCTTCGCTCTTTTCGCCTCGAGCATCGCCTTTCCGCAACTTCTCGAGTTGCCCGCCGAAGCGGGTGGCCTCGGCCTGCCTCTGCTTACCGCAGGGCTCGCCCTGATGCCCTCAGGGTTCGCAATGCTCGCCATGTCGCCCGTCGCGGGCCGTCTCGAACGGCGTTTCGGTGCCAAACCCTCGCTCGTCGCGGGATCGTTGATCATCGCCGGATGCTACGCCGCCTCCATGTGCCTTGACCTCCAGTTGTGGCACATCGTCCTGATCAACACGTTCTCGGGTGTCGGCGTCGGGCTCGGCTACGCCGCCATGCCCACCCTCATCATGCAGGCGGTTCCGCGGAATGAGACCGCAGCCGCGAACGGACTCAACGCCCTCATGCGCGGACTCGGGACGGCGACCGCTGCCGCCGCAATCGCCGCTGTCCTGGCGAGCTCCGGAATCTCACTGGACAAATCCCCCGTTTCTCCGGATGAGCGGTTCGACGGTGCCTTCATGCTGGGGCTCGTTGCCGCACTCGCCGCGGCGGCGATCGCTGCCTTCATTCCGAGAAGTATGGGCCCCGCCGGATTTGCATCCCCGGAGGCGCCTCCGCACGTCCATCTCCCCACCCAACACCGACAGAAAGCGAACACCATGGCCCATTCGACGAACGCACCCCGCGAAATTCTGATCGCTCTTGTGAACGCAGTAAAGGGAAAGGAGGCCGAGTTCAACGAGTGGTATTCCAAAACCCATATCCCCGAGGTCGTTGCCCTGCCCGGTTTCGTCAGTGCGCAGCGCTATGAAATCGCCGGCGCCGCACCCACCCCCTACCGGTACGCCACGGTGTACGAAATCGAGGGCTCGGCCGCGGACGCGCAGACGTTGCTTTTCGGCGCCGGGCTCGGGGGCACCGATACCCAGGACCTGCCGCAGATGTTCTTCGGCGCCTTCGCCCCCATCGGGGGTCCGGAGCGCAATGACGCCGGCCCGCTCGATGCCTAAGCTGCACCTCGCGGCCCCCACGAAGGTCGCCAACGCCGGTCCTTCACTGCCGTGCACCAAGCATGAGGACATCCTGACGCCCGGGAACCATCTCCGTTTCCGGGTGGGGCCGGAAACCCTCAGCGGCGTGGTGGACGCCGTGATGGCAGACAAGTCCTGCTTCTGGATTTGGGCCGACGGCGGCATGGGCCGGCGCCTGATTGCCGCCGGCGACGTCGCGGCAATCGAAGCGGCAACTGCTCAGTGAACAAGCAACAGCAGTTCTGTCGCTAAAAGGAAGGACGAAGCGATGCATGGAGAAATCACCGCCTTTGCCTGGGAAGGCTGGTGGGCCCAGGAAGATGCCACGGCACCTGGACCCACCGTATTGCCCGCGAGGGATGCAACCTTCCAGGTGGCGCTGACGGAGCAAAGGGCTTGGGAGAGCCGCCCCGTGGGGTGCAACCGCCAAGTACCCAACGGCTGCTGGCCGCGAAAATCCACCATGAGACACTGACAGCCCTTACGGGGCATGTAGATAGCAAGGGAAGGGAGACAGCCAATGGAATCAGTCATGGTGACAGGGCGGGACAGAACGGAAATTGTGGAGGTCGCGGAACCAGTCGCAGGCCCACGGGACGTGATGGTGAAAGTAAGGGCCTGTGGGATCTGCGGCTCGGACCACATGTACACAATGTACGGAGGCATTCCGCCGCGTCAGGGCCGGACGCCGCTGGGACACGAGCCGGCTGGCGTGGTCGTACAGGTCGGGTCAGAAGTGCGGGGCGCCTCGGTCGGTGACCATGTCGTGGTCAACCCCATGGCCGCATCCGACGGCATCATCGGCAGCGGCGGAGCCCAGGGTGCCTTTTCGCCCTACATCGTGCTCTTCGACGCGGTCGCAGGCACGCACTTCCGGGTTATCCCGGATGAGGTTCCCTTCGACGTCGCCGCTCTCAACGAACCCATGGCCGTCGCAAGGCACGCGGTCAACAGGTCCGGGGCAAAGGCGGGTGAAAAGGCCGTCGTATTTGGAGCCGGACCTATCGGGCTGGGTGCGCTCCTCAGTCTCAAAGCCAAAGGAGTGGAGCACGTCGTCGTCATCGATGTGCTGGCCAGCCGTCTGGCAAAGGCGTTGGACGTCGGCGCTGATGCGGTCATAAATTCCGCTGAAGAGGACGTTCCGGCACGCCTGCTCGAGCTGCACGGGGAGGCGCCCCTTGCAGTAGGGCAGCACGGGGCCAGGCCGGGCACCGATGTGTATATCGATGCCGCTGGGGTTCCTGCTGTGCCGACCACGGTTTTTGCGATAGCCAGGCAAGGAGCGCGGTTGGTTATTCCCGCCGTGCACAAGAAGCCCCTGGAAGTTGACTTCGGCTCGCTCCTGACCAGCGAAATTTCCATCATCATGTCAATGGGCTACCCCACCGAGATTTTTGAAGTCACCGACGACATCATCGCCAACTGGAGGAAGTACCAGCTGATTATCAGCCACCGTATTCCGGCGGACGACGCCCTCGCAGCGCTGGAACTCGCAGCTACGCCTGGGGCGGCCGACAAAGTGATCGTGACCTTCGATTGATGGACGCTGAACCAACGCAGAAGCGAGGCAAGGAATCCCGATGCCCATAGGTGCTTTGGACCAACAAACCGCGTTGATCGTGCTCGACCTGCAAGCCGGGACGGCCGCCAACCCCACCGCGCATCCTGCCGGTCAAGTCATCGCGCGGGCCGCTGACCTGCTATCTGCCTTCCGCCTTCGCGAACTGCCCGTAGTACTGGCCACTGTGGGGGGAACGCCGGCAGGCCGCACCCAATACACCGACGGTCCGCGGGACTTTCCGCCGTCGTGGGAGCAGCTCCTTCCAGAACTGGACCAACAGCCCCAGGACCTCATCCTGACCAGGCGGGCCTGGAGCGCTTTCGCGGGTGGCCACCTCGCCGCACTTCTCAGGGAGCGTGGAGTTACCCAGGTTGTACTCGCGGGAATGGCCACCAGTTTCGGCGTGGAGTCTACGGCCCGGGACGCTTACGATCTTGGCTTCTCCGTGTCATTGGCCGTTGATGCCATGACTGATCCGAGTCTGGACGCCCATCTCCACAGTGTCACCCGTATCTTCCCGGCCTTGGGACAGACCGGCTCAGTGTCCGAGATCATCAAATTGCTTGACGAGCGCTGAGCCTGCTGCGCGGGCCGGCATGGTTGACAGGACCTGATGCCCTACCCGCTGTCAGTGCCGCGGAGTAGGGTGCCGTCATGGACATCATCCTGGTACCCGGTTTCTGGTTGGACGCCTCGTCGTGGGAGGAGGTCACCCCCGCCTTGGCGGCGGCAGGGCATACCTGCCACCCGCTCACCCTCCCCGGCCTTGAATCGAAAAACGCAAAGCGGGCCGGCCTCACCCTCAAGGACCACATCGACGCCGTTGTGAAAACGGTGGACGCCCTGGAGGGCAAGGTGGTGCTGGTGGGGCACTCCGGTGGCGGTGCTGTCATCCACGGGGTGGCGGACGCGCGGCCTGACCGCGTAGCGCGGAACATTTACGTGGACAGCGGGCCCCTGGGTGAAGGGGGCGTCATTAATGACGAGCTGCCCGCCGACGGCGACGACGTCCCGTTTCCGCCGTGGGACGGCTTCGAGGACGCCGACCTGACGGACCTCACGGAGGATCTGCGCAAGGCATTCCGTGCCCGCGCCATCCCGGAGCCCAAAGGCGTGGCGCACGGCAGACAGCGCCTGCACGACGTCCGCCGTTACGAGGTTCCCGCCACGGTGATCGCCTGCCAGTTCCCGTCCTCGCTGCTGCAGGAATGGATCGACGCCGGCCACCCCTTCACCGCCGAACTGGCCCGCATCCGCGACGTCGAATTCGTGGACCTCCCTACCGGCCACTGGCCGCAGTTCACCAAACCGGCCGAGCTTGCCCAGGCCATCCTGGCTGCAGTGGACCGCGCCACCTGACCGTGGCCGGAGATGCGTTCCTCCGCCGCTGGTTTGTGTCCGTAACCCTTGCGGAAGCCGCAGGGTTTGCCATTCCCGCGATCATCGGCGGCACCCTTTCCCTCTTGGCCGCGCCCGCCGGAGTCGTGTATCCCGCCATGGTCCTGGCCGGTGCGTGTGAAGGGTTCCTCCTGGGCTTCGGCCAATCAGTCGGTTTTGGCGCCGCGGTTCCCCGGGCACCATGGATGCTCGCGACGGCGGCCGGCGCGGCACTGGCATGGTCCATCGGCATGCTCCCCAGCACCCTGGGCGGCATCGACTTCAGCTCCACCGGAGTGATCGTCCTTGCCGCCGTGCTCGGCTGCGCCCTTCTGCTGTCCATCCCCACACTCCAATGGCTGGTCCTGCGCAGGCTGGTCCCGCACCGGCGGACAGCCTTCTGGATTCCCGTCAACGCCGGCGCCTGGGCTGCGGGCCTCCTGTGGACCTTCGCGCCGTCCCCGTTCATCGACGAAACCACTCCGGTGCCGGTCCTGTTCGCCGTCTATCTAATGGCAGGGCTGCTGATGGCCGCCACCGTGGCAGTGCTCACCGGGTTCGCGGCCCGGCGTGCAGGGAACCTCGTCGTGCGAAGTGCGGCCGCGGATCCGCCGGGTGGGGGAAAGCGCGCCTGAGCGACGGCACTCGCGCTATCGGAATCCCCGCAGGAAAGCGGCACCGGCCTGCACGAACGGTAGCCCCACCAGGATCAGACCGCCCGCGGCTACGGCCAGGGCAGCAAAGCTCAACGCGAACTGCGCCTGGCCCGTGTATGCCTGGAAGACGCTGACCGCCAGGACCAGCGCGTAACCGATGGCAGCAGTCCACACTGTCCGCCGCCGCCGTGCGTCGGACCAGGTAACGTGCTGAACGAGCCAGCCGAGCAACGGCAGGACCTGGATCGCGTGCAGGGCGATCCCGTGCGGAGATTTCAGGACCCCGGCCGCGCCCACCACCACGCCTTCGGGGCCGAAAACGGCAGCATCATTGCCAGCCAGGACCGCCGGCTCACCGATTGCGATGATGGCGACACCGAGGACCTGTCCCGCGACGAGCAGCACCATGCCTGCCCGGATGGACAGAGTGAGTGCAGGCTGCCCGGGCCTGGCCGACGTGAAGCTCAGGATGGCCAGGCTGACTATCACCACGACGATGACCGTCACGGCGAGGCCCATGGCGGAGAAGGCTGCGGCATCGAACGGTGTGGCGTTGTTGAAATGCGACGGGACTCCGCGCCAGGCCTGCAAGGTCACCAACGCACCCTCAGCCACAATCGCCGCGCTGAGGGCGCCGAGCAGGATCCACGCGGTGGCCGGCCTGCGCTTCAGACGCGCGTCGGTCAGGGCAAGTGTGATGGCGGTGAGCGCGAGGGACAGACCGAAAGTGATCGGCTTTCGCCAACCCACCGGTCCTTCCCATGCCGTGCCGGAAATAAGGAACACCACGGAATGGAAAGCGGCGGAGGCTGCCATCAGGAGGCCGACGGCGGCCAGGACTTTCGCCGGTGGGGACAGTTCCCGCCACCCGCGGCGAAGATGTGAGGGGCCGGGGACAGAGGGACGGAGGCGCTGGGTCGTGGTTGCTGGGTTCACGAAATTCAGAGTAGGTTTTCGGCCGGTCCGGCCGGATCCGGGACTCCCCTGATGAGGACCCTGGGCGGACCCTCATTTCACCCCGGGACCCGCTCAAATCCACGAATCCTGTCGAAAAACACGAACCTTGGGCTAGCCTTTCCAACAGTGGTCCGGGAAACATTTCGGCCCCTGAGGTTCCGGCGAAGCTGCCGGGTTTTGTCTGATAATTCGTTCGAGCAAAGGATGGTCATGGCCGTTTCAATTGAGCTGGGCAAGAAACTCGACAAGAGCTTTGAGAACTTGAGTTTGGAGGAAGTCCTGGACGCTCCGCCGTCGGCCCTGGCCGGCCTTACGGAAAAGCATGCCGAACTCCTCGCCGGGCTGGGGATCAAGACGGTCCGGGATCTCGGCAGCAACAAGTACTTTGCGCTGGCAGGCGTCCTGGTGGCGCTGTCCAACCACGTGGACTAATTCCGAGAAGCTAAAAAGGTCCGGCCGGTGACTCCGCCGGCCGGATCTTTGGGTTAAGCAACACAACAAGCTTTGTTATCTTATTTACAAACTTGTCATACACGACTAGGTTCTTAGCATCCCCAGCGGATCACATCTGGATCCGCTTTATGCGTTCGAAGAGGATGACTATGACAATTACCAGGACTCTGGCCACAAGCCTTATGAGCCTCTCAACAGCAGCGTTGCTCGCCCTTTGCTCGGCAGGAGGAGCAAGCGCCGCACCCCCGGCGCCGGAGAACGAGGAATCCCGCGGCGTCAGCAGCTCACATGTCGCCGCCTCCGCGGACGCAGGCTACTGGACGCCGGAACGAATGCGCGCGGCAATCCCCGGCGATGTACTGGCGAAGAAGGCACTGGACCGGCAGAAAGCCAACAAGGCCGACGTCGCTGAACGCGAGGCAACCGCACCGGAGAGCAAGGTCCAGGGTTCGTCGCCGCAGGTCCAGCAGAAGGCCAACGCCAGCGAAAGCCCGGTTCCCCACATTGGCAAAGTCTTCTTCACCCTGGGCGGAGCAAACTACGTCTGCTCGGCAAACTCGGTGGTCTCCACCAACAAAAACACCGTCTCCACCGCCGGGCATTGCCTTAATGAAGGCCCCGGCGCCTTCGCTACCCGGTTCACTTTTGTCCCTGCCTACCTCAACGGTGCTGCGCCGTACGGCCAGTGGACGGCCAAAGCCCTCTACGCCCCCACCCAATGGAGCTCCTCAGGCAGCATGCAGTATGACACCGGGTTCGCCGTGATGTCCCAGCTGAACGGCCGCAACCTCGCAGACGTCGTCGGGGCCTCCGGCGTTCAGTTCAATGCCGCACGCGGCCTCGCCTACAAGGCATTTGGCTATCCCGCGGCCTCGCCGTTCAACGGGGAATCCCTGAAGAGCTGCACCGGCACGGCCACGAACGATCCCTACAACCCGCAGTTCAACTCCCAGGGCATCCCGTGCAACATGACCGGCGGCTCCTCAGGCGGTCCCTGGTTCACCGGCACCAGCTCCAGCGGGTACCAGAACTCGGTCAACAGCTACGGCTACGGCAGCAAATCCACCAAGATGTATGGCCCGTACTGGGGTTCAGTGATCCAGCAGGCCTACACCACCGCATCCTCAGCGTCCTAGGCAACGGGGCGGGCGCTTTGCCCGCTTAGAACGGACTGAACGACGGCGGCCGGCCATGGGGGGCCGCCGTCGTTCACGTTGGGGTGAAGCAACGCGGGGTCACATCACGCCTGATTCTTGCCCCGGATTGGGCGTGATGTGACCCGGCGTTGGAGTTTTCAGAGCATACGTTGCGGGTTTCAGACCTTGCGGTGGATCGACTTGTAGCTCAGGTAGGCGTTCAGGCCCTCAATCCCGTACTCCGTGCCAAGGCCGGAATCGTGCCGGCCGCCGAACGGCGCGGCGTGGTTGGAGGCGAAGAAGTTCAGGCCCACCGAGCCGGTATCCATCCGGTCGGCAACGGCGAGTGCCGCAGCCTCATCGGAGCCGAACACCAGCCCGCCCAGGCCGAACTCGGTGTTGTTGGCGAGTGCCACTGCCTCATCGACGGTGTCGTATTTGAGGATGGTGATGACCGGTCCGAAGATCTCTTCCCGGGAGATCCGCATGTCCGGCGTGACGTCGGCAAAGACCGTGGGTTCCACGAAATAGCCCTGCTCGAGCCCCCCGGAAAGCGACGCAGCACGGCCGCCGGTGGTTGCCCGGGCCCCCTCGGCCAGCCCCGACTCCACGTACTCCAGCACGGTCCGGTACTGGGACTCGGTGGCACAGGGGCCAAAAACGGTATCGGGCTCCAGCGGATCGCCCTGTTTCCCGGCGGCGATGGTGGCGGTGACCATGTCCACCACCTCGTCGTAGCGGCTCGCGGGGGCGAGGATACGCGTGGAGATGTAGCAGGTCTGCCCCGTATTGCGCATGGAGGACCGGATCAGCACCTCGGACATGGCGTCCAGATCGGCGTCGGGCAGCACAATCGCACTGGACTTCCCGCCCAGCTCCAGGGTGACCGGGCGCAGCAGTTCACCGCAGGCCGCGGCAATCTTCCGGCCCACCGGCGTCGAACCCGTGAACGCGACCTTGGCGACGCCGGGGTGCTTCACCAGCACATCCCCGAGCCGGCCGGAGCCGGTGACCAGATTGACGACGCCGGCCGGGACACCCGCTGCGGCGACGGCGTCAATGATCACCCGGATGGACAGCGGCGTGGGCGACGCCGGTTTGATCACCACGGTGCAGCCGGCCAGCAACGCCGGAGCGAGTTTGATGACCACGAGGTTGATGGGGAAGTTCCACGGCGCGATCAGCGCGCAGACGCCCAGCGGGTCGCGCCGGACCACGGATTCGCCGCCGCCGCGCGGGAAGGGGCGGACGTCCTCACGCTCGAGGTACCCGGCCAGGGTGGCGAAGTAGCGGAAGATGCCTGCAGCGTTGGCCGCTGCACCTGCGGATTCGGAGACCGGCGAGCCGTTTTCCCGCGAGTTGGTCAGCGACAGCTCTTCGGCCCGCTTTTCCACTTCCTCGGCAATCCGGATCAGGTAGGCGGCACGCTCAGACGGGGAAAGCTTGGGCCACTCGCCCTGGAAAGCCCGCTGGGCGGAGCCGACGGCGGCGTCAACGTCTTCGGGGGTCCCGTCGGGGACGGAGCCCCAGACTTCGCCGGTGGCAGGATCGGTGACCGGGTTCCGGCCGGTGCCCTGCGAGGGCTGCCAGGCGCCGTCAACAAAGATGGTGTCCACGTGCGTATGGGGCAGCGAGAGGGCCGTCCGGGCAGTCAGGGCGGGAGCATCATGGGCGGGAGCGTTATGGGCGGGAGCGTCATGCGTGGCGGAGGTCATCGGATCACCGCGGTCTTCAGCAGGGCGTTGGAACGGCCAAGATCGGCGGTGGCCATGTCAACGGCCGCCTGGGTAATAAGTTCCGGCACGATTTCGGTGGCCAGCCTGTCCGTGTAGGTGGCCGGGTCCATGGCAAACCACGAGGACGCCAGTGCGATCCCTGCACGGTCGAACCGCCACAGCCGGTCGGCGTCGCGCATGAGGGCATCCTCCAGGGAGCGGGCAACCAGGCGCGTGTCATGGCCGTCGATGATTTCGCAGACGCGCTCCACAAATTCCGGCGAATAGCCCAGGCCGGGCAGCACGCGCCGTGCTACTTCACAGCCCTGCTGCTCGTGTTCGTAGCGGATGGCGGCCTTGCGCCAGTCGCCGGAGAAGCCTTCGGAGATGATCCGGGATTCGTCTACGTGGGCCCAGCCGGTGTCGTGAAGAAGGGTGGAGACGCGCACCAGTTCGGCGTCGGCGTCGGGGTAGGCGCGGCACAGCCGTTCGGCGTAGGCCAGCGAAATCGGCAGATGGATGTCGTTGCCGCGGGTCCGGGTCTCGAGGACCACGGCCTGCCACAGTTCGTCGAGCTCCCCAAGGGCCGCGGGGGTGTTGCAGATGGCCGTCGTGTCCACCGCGCCTGCCGCTGGGACGGGCCGGACGCTGTACTCGGCGGCGAAAGCCTGGGCCAGCGCGTCCGCCTGTCCGTTGGCGGGATCAGCTGCCGCGTTGGCGGCGGTGCCGCCCTCGGCGACCGGGGTCTTGGGGGTGCTCATAATGCTCCTTCGGGGTGCCGGCCGGGAGGCTAGCTGTCCGTGGTGATGGTCTTGAGAAGTGTGGCGGGATCCGCTGCGGCGTCGGCCGGAATGTTCTGTCCCTTGGCCAGCGCGTTCTTGACAGCCATGAAGTCCAGGGGCGCGTTGACGCAGTCCGCGGCGATGATCCGGCCCTGGCGGTAGTAGAGGACGCTGAACTTGCCGCGTTCCCCGTCGCGCCGCAGCACTGTCCGGTCGTAGCCGTTGCAGAGGCCCGCGATCTGGAGCTTGAGGTCGGCCTGGTTGGACCAGAACCACGGGATGCCGGCGTATTCCTCACGCCTGCCGGTGAGCGAATAGGCGGCCACCTTGGCATGCTCGATGGCGTTGTTGACGCTTTCCAGCCGGATCCGCTCGCCCGCTTCGGAACCCGGTACCGGGTTGGGCATGTTGGCGACGTCCCCCACCGCAACGGTGGTGCCGTCCGACGCCAGCGCGAATCGGTCCACCACCACGCCGTTGTCCACCTCAAGGCCCAGCTGTTCGGCCAGCTGGGTGTTGGGGATGACGCCGATGCCGATCAGCACAATCTGCGCCGGCAGCACCGTCCCGTCCTGAAGTTCGACGGCGGCGACGGAAGTACCGCCGTCGGATGCGGTAAAGCGCGCGGCACTCGTGTTCAGCCGGATATCCAGCCCGCGGGAGCGGTGTGCCTGCAGGAAGTACTCGGCGGTCTCCTCCCCCACAGCCCTGCCAACGAGCCGCGGGCCGAACTCGAGGACGGTGACGTTTTTGCCCATTTTCTGCAGGCTGGACGCGGCTTCGAGGCCGATGAACCCGCCGCCGATCACCACCACATCGGTGGCGTCGCCCACCCGGGCCTTGAGCGCCAGGGCGTCGTCGGCGTTGCGCAGGTACAGCACACCGTCCAGGTCCCCGCCCTCGATGTCCAGTTTCCGGGCACGGGCACCCACGGTGAGGGCCAGCCGCTTGAAGGGGAATTCCCGGCCGGAGGACGCGTGCGCCACCCCGGAACCGTCCGCTTCCTTGTCGATCCGGACAATGTATTCGCCCTTGACCAGCTCCACGTTGTGCTCGGACCAGTACTGGTTGGACCGGAAGATCAGGGATTCGCTCTCGACCGTTCCCTGCAGGAATTCCTTGGACAGGGCAGGCCGCTGGTATGGGCGGTGGTCCTCGTCGCCGAGCAGCGTGATGTGCTCGTCGAAGCCCAGTGCCCGCAGCGAAACGGCCAACTGCACCCCGGACTGGCTTGCACCGATGATGAGGAGCCCGGTCCGGGTGGGGACAGCGTGCGGGTCCGTTGTGGCGGGGGCGGTCTGCTCCACTGCTTGCGCGCCCATCGCTACACCTGGGTTTCCGGGGTAGTGACGAACAGTTCGATCTCGTCCGTCAGGCGCAGCTGGCAGGACAGCCGGGAGTTGTCCTCCCGGTCCACTGCGGTGCCGTACAGCATCTCGTCCTCCATGTCCTCCATCGGCGGGAGCTGCGAAGCGCAGTCCTCCCGGACAAAGACGTGGCAGGTGGCACAGGACAGCGAGCCGCCGCACTCGGCCACGATTCCGGGTACGCCGTTGCGCACCGCGGTTTCCATGACCGAATCGCCCACGTTGCCCTGGACGTCGCGTACGGCGCCTTCGGCGTCGGTGAAGTGAACCGTTGGCATTGGTCCTCCTTGTGGTTGAAGTTCGTTGATGGGAATGGCGGGTCGGCGAAGCGGGCTGGTCAGATGAACTGCCGGCCGCCGTCCACCACCATGGTCTGGCCGGTGTAGTACGAGCTGTCCGGTCCGGCGAGGAACAGCGCAGCGCCCACGATGTCCTCCGGCTGGCTGGCCCGCTTGATGGCTCCGCGGTCCACGCCGTAGTTCTCGGCGTTTTCCATCAGCCCGTAGCTGGCCTCGGTGAGGGTGAAGCCGGGGGCGATCGCGTTGACCGTGATCCCCCGCCGCCCCAGTTCCTTGGCCATAACCCGGGTCAGGGCCACCACCCCGCCCTTGGAGGCGACGTAGTGCAGCCACTGCTCCGAGCCGCTGAAAACGGTGGCACTGGACAGGTTGATGACACGGCCGCCCTCGGGCAGGAACGGACTCGCTGCGCGGGTCACCAGCCAGGGGCCTTTGAGATTCACGTTCATGACCAGGTCCCATTCGGCCGGATCAATGTCCTCGAACGGGCTGCGGGTCACCCCCGCGTACACCGCGGCGTTGTTAAGGACGACGTCGATGCTCCCGTTGCCGAACTCCGCGCAGCTTTTCGCGAGGTCCTCGGTGGACTCGACGCTGGTGACGTCTGCCGAGAAGGCGGCTGCTTCGCCGCCGGCTTCGCGGACAAGTTTGGCTGTCTGCTCGGCGCCTTCGAGGTTGATGTCCGCCACCGCCACCCGGTAGCCGCGGCCAGCGAAGCCGAGCGCGAACGCCCGGCCCAGCCCGCCGGCGGCACCGGTGATGAGGACGGTGCGGATGCGATCATCTTCAGAGCCACCGCTATATTCCGCGCTGGGCATATTTACCTCAAGCATGGCTGTGGCTGTGGGCGCCCGGTCCGGTGGCAACCAGTTCGTCTTCGGCGTCGAGGATCTGGACGGTGCCCTTGGTCCCGTCCACGCGGAGCCGCTGGCCGGTCTTGATGGTGGTGGAGGCGGAGCCTGTCCCGGTGACGGCCGGGAGTCCGTATTCGCGGCAGACGATGGCGGCGTGGCTCATCATGCCGCCGATGTCCGTGACGGTGGCCTTGATCTTTCCGAAGATCGGACCCCAGGACGGTGCGGTGACGGTGGCAACGAGGATCTCGCCCTGCTGGACTTCGGAGAGCTGGTCCGCGTCGGTGACCACGCGGGCCAGGCCTTCCACTACACCGGGTGAGGCTGCCATGCCGCGCAGTCCGCCGCCTTCCACCGCTTCGCCGGCACCCAGCCACTGCTGGACCTGCTCGGTGGTGATGCCCCAGAGCATCCGGGTGAAGGGTTCGGTGATGGACTCCGGCGGGGTGTTCAGCGCCGGAGTGGGCCGGGCGGTCTTGAGGGCGTCCACGATGCCGCGGCGGCGTTCGATCTCTTCCGGCCAGTAGTCGGGGCCGATCGGCTTGGCGCCGACGCCCCAGCCGGTGACCAGGTCAAAGAGTGCGTCGCGGACCTCGTTGCGGCCCAGGTACAGCAGATCGTCCGGTTCGGTCCAGAAGCCCTCTGCCTGCATCATGCGGGACAGTTCGCGGATCTTGCGCCAGAAGACGCCCATGGTCCAGTGCTCGATGTAGAAGTTGTGGTTTTCCACGTACGGGTAGGCGGTGGCGGCCAGTCCGCGCTTGGCGTCGAACAGTGCTTGGTTTTCGCCTTCGAGGAGGTCGCGGTATTCCTCGATGATGCGGTCGCGCTCCACGATCAGGGCTTCGACCGGGCGCATGATTTCCTGGCCCTCGTCCAGCCGGCGGATGTAGTCCGCAATGTAGCCGAGCGGGATTTCCTGGTGCTCATTCCAGTACTTGTCGTGGCCGTAGAAGCCGTTGCCTACGGTGAAGTTGAACCACGGGTCCTTGGCGGCCTCGTACTGGGCGATCCACCGGTCCCCACCGGGAGCGGCTGCGATGGCACCCAAGGTGGCATCGACGTCGTCCGTGTTTGTGAACCGGGACTGGATCCCGAGCTCGACCGCGAGCTTGGCGAGGCCCTTGAGCTCGTCATCCGGGCGGAAAAGTTCCATGTCCACGCCCTGCACCATGGTGGCGATCGACTGGTCCGGGACGTTGGGGAAGACCTGCTTGCAGAAGTTGAAGAAGTCCAGGTAGGCGATGTAGCCCAGGTTCAGGAACTCGAAGTGGTACTGCCAGTTCTGGTACGCGAGCTGGATGAGCCGGTCGTAGCTTTCGAGCAGCTTTTCGGAGCCGTCCTTGCCCTTGCCCGAGACGATGTCCTCCATGGGGACCATGTCCGGGAGCTTGGGGAAGGAAATGGTTTCCATCTCCGCGATGGTTCCCTTGACCTTGACGTGCCATTCCTTGAGCAGCTGCTCCCAGTTCTGGAAGTAGTGGCCCACGCGCTGCTCGAACAGGGGAACGCGCGCGGCGATCTGGTCCTCCGGCACCGGGATGGGTGACATGTAGAGGTAGCCGAGGTGGATGCGGAACTCGATGCCGTTGGCGTTGGGGATCATCAGGTGCCGGGCGTTGTACTGGCCCAGGCACTTGACAGCGAATTCGCCGCCGATGGTCTCAAAGGGCTTGAAGACGGTGGGCCAGTGCTGGCTGTCGCAGAACCAGAACTTGGCGTCCTCCTGCTCCTTGAGCTTGTCCTGGAAGACCAGATAGTAGGGGTAGATCTTTTCCCAGCCCTCGGCGCCCGCGGGGACCGTGAGCTCGGAGGGTTTGGGGAAGGACTTCAGGGACATGGCGGTCCTTTCATACGGCTCGGCGGTGAGCCTTGGTGTGTGGAACGGGACTGACAGGAACTGCGGAAGCTACACGGCCTGCTTGGGTATGGTGGCGCTGAAGCCGCTGAAGAAGCCGCCGGAGACCAGCGGTTGCGGGGCGGTCTGCGGAGCAGGTTTGGAGGAGTGCACAGTTTCCGGGCGGGACTGAAGCAGGAGCAGGTTTTCGCCGTCCGGCAGGTCCGCGTCGAGCGCCCATTCGATGTCCTGCGGGCATTTGTAGTGCTTCTCGGCCCGCTTGGCCATCTGCGCGACGGCGGTGAGTTCGGCATCGGTGAGGCTGCGGCGGCCGCGTCGCTCGTCGTCGACCTCGCGTTCCACCAGGCGCTTGGCGCCGGCGTCGGGGATGAGTTCGGCGTGCTTGTCACCGAGGTGTTCATTGACGACGGCGAGCGTGACCTTGTCCAGCAGGATGTTGTCCGGCGTGACCTGGCCCGAGACCACCATTTCGCCGACGCCGTAGGAAGAGTCGATGGTGATCTTGGAGCGGTCCCCGTTCGTGGGATCCATGGTGATCGCCACACCGGAAACCCGGGAGTTGACCATTTTCTGGACGACGACGGCCATGGAGAGGCCTTCGTTGGGGATGTTGTTCTTGAGCCGGTAGATGATGGCGCGGGAGGTATAAAGCGATGCCCAGCACTGGCGGATGTGCTCGGTGACTGCCTTGACGCCGTCGAGCCAGAGGTAGGTGTCCTGCTGGCCGGCGAAGGACGCGTCCGGCAGGTCTTCTGCGGTGGCGCTGGAGCGGACGGCCACCGGCACGGGCGCGTCGAAGCGGTTCATGAGGGACTCGTACGCGGTGATGGTCAGCTCGCGCATGGCCTGCGGGACCGGGCGGGAGCAGATGTCCTCGCGGATGGCGGCGGAGACCTTGTCCACCTGGTTCATGTCCTCCATGTCCAGATCGGCCAGGAGCTGGTGGATGTGCCGGGTGATGCCGGCTTCCTCCATGAAGGCATCGAACTGGACGGTGGTGACGACGAAACCGGGCGGGACGGGCATGCCGGCGGAGGTCATGGTGACCAGGGAGGCGCCCTTTCCGCCGAGGTTTTCAAGCGTGGGCTCGATGCCGCCGTCGAAGAACTGGATGTATTCGTTGCTTTGCATATTTCTCAGGCCTTCCAGCTGACAGGAACGGTCTCGGGGACACGGAAGGAAAGGTTTTCGCGGAAGGCAATGCCGTCCGGGTCCTCGAGCTGCAGGCCCGGGGCGAGCCGGGCCACTTCCTCGAGCGCGATTTTGGCCTGGAGCTTGGCGAGCATGTTGCCCAGGCAGTAGTGGATTCCGAAGCCGAAGGAGAGGTGTTCGCGGGCATTGGGCCGGCTGATGTCGAAGTCTTCGCCTGCTTCGAACTTGCTTTCGTCGCGGTTGGCGGAACCCATCAGGAGCAGGAGCTGGGAGCCCTCCTCGATGGGGACGCCGCCCACTTCGGTGTCTTTGAGGGCCTTGCGGCGCCAGCCCACGATCGAGCCCGCGTAACGGAGGACTTCGTCGATGGCAGCGGGGATCTTCTTGGGGTCCTCCACCAGCTGCTGCCACTGCTCCGGGCGGGCCAGTAGCTCGCGCAGGGCGTTGGAGATCAGCGTGGTGGTGGTTTCGTGGCCGGCGAAGAGCAGGCTGTAGAGGACGGAGGCTATCTCGTGGTCCGAGATTTCCGCACCGTCCTGCTGCGCCTTGACGAGGTCAGCAGTGAGGTTGTCGCCGCCCTCCTCGTGGGCCACCCGGACCAGGCGCAGGCATTCCTGCCAGTACTCCACCAGGTTATGGGCGTGTGGGATCTGTTCGTCATCGCTGAGGTCGCCCCAGGTCATCGCTGCCCGGGAATCGCTCCAGCGCTTGAAGGTGTCCACCTGGGACACGTCGGCGCCGATGAGCGTGAGGATGGTGATGGTGGGGACATCGTAGGCGAGGTCCTTGACGAGCTCACCGCGGCGCTCTTGGCGGGAGAGCATTTTTTTGATGAGCTTGACGACGTTTTCCCGGATGAAGGGCTCCAGTGCCTTGTAGCGGCGGGGAGTGAAGGCCTTCTGGACCACGGCGCGGATGCGGGTGTGCTCCGGCGGGCGGCGGGCTGACAGGCCGGAGTAGGCCGTGAAGCCGCCCTCTTCCATGATCTTCTTCGCGGCAGCCCCCCGTTCCCGGACGGGTGCCTGGGCGTTTTCGCTGGAGAAGGTTTCCCAGTCCTCGAACACTGCCTTGATGTCGTCGTAGCGGGAGACGACGTACAGGCCCACGCGCTCATCGAACATCACGGGCTGCTCGGCCCGGAGTTCGGCGTAGGCAGTGAAGGGATCCTTCATCTGGAAGGGCTCGTAGCCGTGGTGCCCGGCGGGGGCTTCGGCGCCGTACCCGAAGGGACAGCGGCCGGCCGTATCTGTCGACGATGACATCTGGACTCCTGGTGTCTTGGTTCCGCCCGGCACTCTTGGAGTGGCGGGGCTTCTGGACTCCAGTGTGGTCCGCATCACCGTCCGTGGATAGGCATCACTTCCACTGGGCGGAAGGCAATACCGCTAGCACGGCAGAGTCCGGAGTGGATAGCACGACGGCGGTACTCACCGAGCCGTCGTCGTATGCGTTAGTCCGTGGCGCCCCGGTGCACCCCGATCAGGGTCTCCAGCGGAATCCGCGCGGTAGCCCGCTCGATCTGGGCAGATATCCCTTTGAGGACGGGAAGGTGCCTGGTCATGGTGGATGCCTGGGAGGTTGCCAGCACGAGGCCAAGTCCGGCGCCGATCCTGCCCGTGTGGAAAACAGGGACGGCGACGGAACACGAGCCCAGGCGCATCTCCTCCATCGTGGTGGCGTACCCCTGCTCGCGGATCTGGCTCAGCTCTTCGGCAAAACGCCGCGGGTCGATATGCGTGTGGGCGGTGGGCCGCTCGAGGTCGCGGTTGAGGTAGGCATCGCGGACCCAGTCGTCCTCGAACGCGAGGATGACTTTCCCGACGGCGGTGGCGTGCATAGGCAGCCGGCCTCCCACCCGGGAGGCCCGGGGGACGCGCTTGGAACCGTAGACCCTGTCGATGTAGAGGACCTCATGTCCCGCGCGGATGGCGAGCTGTGCGGTCTCCCCGGTCAATGAGAACAGGTCCTGGATGTACGGGCGCGCAGCGTCGCGGAGCTGGCGTCCGGTGTTCTGGGCAAGTTCCCAGAGCCGGATACCCAGCTGGTAGCGGCCGTTCGGCTCACGCGAGAGGAATCCCCAGTCGGTCAGTTCGTTGACCAGCCGGTGGGTGGTGCTCAGCGGCAAGTCAGACTTAGACGCGATGTCAGTCAGGCTCAGGGCTCCCCGCGACTTCTCAAAGGCCTCCAGGATGGCCAGCACCTTGGACGTCACGGTGCGTCCGGGTTCGCGGCTGCCGCCGGCCATGGTGACCTCCTCGTTCCGGACGCTCTGTTGCGGGGTGCCCGCGGCGTCCGGATTCGAGTCTAGACGGCAGCCCGGCCGTCGTCCCCGCCAGCCAGGAGCCGCTGACGCTGCGGCCACAGTGTCACGGACTCCAGCGCGGACAGCGCCAGCGCCATGGCCTGCGCTTCGGCGGTGAACAGGTAGCCGTGGACGCGCTGGCTGCACAGCCGCAGGGCCTGCCCGCGATCGAGCCCGAACCAGTCCATCACGGTGTCGATCCCGTGCGGGCTGAGCCGCCAGGTCTTATCGGCGTCCTTGACGATGGCGTCCTCGATGGACAGCGCCTCGCGCCGGGAGTCATGACCGTCGATAATCTCCAGAATGGCTGGGATCTTGGCTGCGTCGTAGCCGCTCTCCGCCAGGATTCCGGCGGCGAGCCGCGCACCTTCCTTCTCGTGCAGCAGCACCAGATCCGGTCTCCCGCCGCCCGGCGCAATCGCCGCCAGGACGCCGTCGGCCGGCACCTGGGACCAGCCGATATCGTGCAGCATGATCGCGGGACGTACGACGGCGGCATCCGCTTCTGGGTGCGCGTCCAACAGTGCGCTGGCGAGTCCAAAGGCGTAGAGCGTGTGGGCATCGTTGTCCCGGACCTTGAGGTACGGCTCTGCGAGTTCCCAGACCGCAGCCAGCTCCGGCTCGAGGTCGATAACCCCGGCCGGGTCCGGCTCAATCGCGGCGTCGACTACCGCGGCGTCGAGACCCGAGTGGTTGGCGGCCGGCAGTAGCTTTGTCATCCACCCAGCCTGCCCCGCCGAGGGTCCGGCGGCAATGGGGCCCTTCCGTCCAGCGGAAACACCCCCGAGGCAGGCAGCTAGCCGATCAGCGCCAGCACCGCGCCGGCCATGACCACGCCGCCCGCTTCCGCCCGGACGTCAGTGACGGTCCCGCCACGGTGCGCAGCTACCTGGGTTTCCATCTTCATCGCCTCAAGCACGACGACGG
>NZ_QAIQ01000528.1:4440-4942 GCF_003061105.1 Arthrobacter sp. HMWF013 | reverse complement strand
CGGCCCTGCCGTTCCGGGGCTCTTTCATCCGGCCGGACATTCCAGCCCGGACGTCCGCCATGGTTGAGGTGCTGATCGTCGGTGGTGGCCCGGTGGGCCTGTTCCTCGCCGCGCTGCTGCTTCAGGAAGGCGTGGGAGTAAAGGTCCTGGAACAACGGACCGGCCGGGACCTGCACTCCCGGGCCATCGGCATCCACCCGCCGGCCCTCGCGGCGCTGGACAGTGTGGGAGTTGCGGACGCCATGGTGGAATCCGGTGTGCAGATCCGCCGCGGCATCGCCGTCAGCGGCGGCAGGACACTGGGGTCAATGTCCTTCGCCCCGGTTTCGGACCGTTTCCCGTTTGTCCTGTCACTCCCCCAGTTCATCACCGAGACCCTGCTGGAGCAGCGCGTGAAGGAACTGGACAGTTCGGCTCTGGTCAGGGGCGCCCGGGTAACGGAAGTAGCGGACGACGGCGGCCTGGTCACCGTTTCCTTTGACGGCACCACCGGCGCCGGTTC
>NZ_QAIQ01000528.1:0-4430 GCF_003061105.1 Arthrobacter sp. HMWF013 | reverse complement strand
CCCGGCTGTCCGCCCGGCTGCTGGTCGCCGCTGACGGTTCGCGGTCCTCTGTGCGGGGACTGCTCGGGATCGAGGCAAGCTCCAGAAGCTACCCGGACCACTACGTCATGGGCGATTTCGAAGCCGCCGGCGATCATTGCCAGGAGGCCGTGCTGTATCTCGAAGCCGACGGCATCGTGGAGTCCTTTCCACTGCCGGGCGGTGTCCGCCGCTGGGTGGCGAGAGTGAACCGGGCCGCCCTGGTGCCGGACCCCTCCGAGTTGGCCCGGATCGTGCACCGCCGCACAGGAGTCCGTCCGGATCCGGACACCAACACGATGCTCAGCGCTTTCAGCCCGCGTTCGTCCATGGCAGGGAGGTCTGTCGCTGGACGGGCAGTCCTGATCGGTGATGCCGCCCACGAAATCAGCCCGATCGGCGGGCAGGGAATGAATCTTGGCTGGCTCGATGCAGCAGAACTGGCGCCGGTTATCTGCGCCGCGCTGGCCGGGGAACCCGTGGGACGCCGCTTGCAGGCTTACGCGGCCGGACGCCGGAAGGCGGCCAGGGTGGCGCGGTGGCAATCCGAAGTGAACATGACGCTCGGCCGGCCCTTGCCCCGGCCTCTCCTGACCCTGAGAAGCCTCGCCATCGGAGCCGTTGCCGGTGTCCCCGCCGCAAACAGGCTGGTGGCCCGGCGGTTTACCATGCAATGACGGTGCAGGAGCCGCCGGCGCCGTGTCCGTCAGGAGTTCAGGAAGTAGCAGTCGTAGCTGTCCTGGCTGACGATCCTGCCGTCACGCACTTCAAAGACTGATGTCGTCCGGGCGCGGAGGGTCTCCCCTGCGTCCCAGTGCCGCAGGTCCATCAGCAACGTGGCAGACCAGTCGGCTTCGACAACAACGCGGCCGCCCTCGCACGTGGTCCGCCGGACATCGAACTTCTGGCCGGACACCACCTGGGCACTCTGATCCGCGCCGGCAAGGATCTGTTCCAGCGTCCGGGTGGAGCCTTCCGGAGCGAGCAGATGCGGGGCCTCCATCAGCGTAAAATCCTCTGCAAGGAAGCGCCGGATGGCTGCGCCTCCCCCTCCTGCTTCAAGGGTCCGGACAAATTCCAGGACGTGCTCCCGAGGTGAGGTTTCCGTCGCATTCAGTTCAGCCATGGATTCGACACTAGCTGAACCGGCCCCCGGCATGCCTCCCCGATTATAGGATTTCAGCATGACCACCGCCGCTCCGCCCACACCGTTCACGCCTGCGCAGCTCCGGGAATGCGTGCAGGAGATTCTCTCAGCAGAGTCATTGCCGCCTATTGTCCAGGCCGGCCACCCGGTGCTGCGCCAGGAGGCTGCCCCGTTCGATGGCCAGATCAGCCCTGAAGAGCTCGAGCAGCTGATAGCCGTGATGCGCCGCGTGATGCATGAGGCCCCCGGCGTCGGTCTTGCCGCACCGCAACTCGGGATTCCGCTCCAGCTGGCCGTTTTGGAGGACCAGTACGACGTCGATCCGGAGGCGGCGGCGGTACGCCACCGCACCCCGCTGGATTTCCTGGCCATCCTTAATCCGCGGTACAGCCCGGTCGGAGACCGGACCGCCGCGTTCTTTGAAGGGTGTCTCTCCCTCAGCGGACTCCAGGCCGTGGTGGTCCGCCATGAGCGCGTGCTGCTTCAGTTCCAAACACCCGGGGGCCTGGGTTCGGAACGCGAGTTCGAGGGCTGGCAGGCCCGGATTGTCCAGCACGAGACCGACCACCTGCACGGCACCCTGTACGTGGACCGCGCGGAGCTGAGATCGCTGAGCGGAAATGCCGAGTACGCAGCCCACTGGGCCGAGCCCGGCATCGCAAAGGCCCGAGCAGCCCTGGGTTTTCTGCCCTGACGTCCGCGACGACGCTCAGCCCTGCACTTCTCCCGCCGGATTGGCTGCTGTGGGGAGGAACCTTGCCCACCAGTCCAGGACGTGCTCAAAGCGTTGGCGGCGGTGGTTAGGCGTACCTGAGCGCGAGAGTTCATGGTCTTCACCGGGAAAAACCAGGAGTCCGGTCTCGACGCCGCGCCGTTTCAGGGCCGTGTAGTAGCGCTGTCCCTGTTCCAGCGGGCACCGGAGATCGTCTTCGCTGTGGACCACCAGGGTGGGGGTCCGTACCCGGTCTACATGGTGGAGGGGGCTCTGGGCAGCAACACCGGCGGCCGACTCACCAAGATATTCGTGCCCGAAATACCAGCCAATATCGGCTGTTCCTTCAAAGCTGACCGGATCCAGGAATCCTCGCTCCACAATGGCCGCTGCGAACCGGTGGTCATGCGCAATGGTCCATGCGGTGAGGTACCCGCCGTACGAGCCGCCCATGATTCCCAGCCTGCCGGCATCCAGTGCCGGGAATTTTGCCAGGGCGCCGTCGAGGAAGGCGAGGATGTCCTGCCGGTCGTCGGTGCCGAACCGGCCTTTGATGGCCAGCCCATGGTCCCTGCCATAACCTGCGGAGCCCCGCGGATTGCACATCAGGACGGCGTAGCCCGCCGCGGCGTAGATCTGGGCTTCGTCGAAGAGCCCCACGGTGAACTGTGCAAACGGACCCCCATGGATGTTCAGCAGGACCGGGTGCGGGCCTTTGCCAGGCGGACGGACCAGCCATCCATGGACGGGATAGCCGTCCGGCGCGTCAAAGGTCAGCTCCACCGGAACCACCAGGTCGGCCTGGGTCCGCAGGCCTGCCGAAAAGTCGGTCAGCAGCCGCAGCTGACCGTCGTCGAGCACTGCCAGATCCCCGGTTGTCGACGGATCGCTGAACGCGGCAACAAGCGAACCGCCTGCCCAGGCCGCACCGGACACCACCTTGTCCCCGTGCACCAGGAGGGCGTGCCCGCCGGTGGCGCCCAACTCGAGCAGCTCCACGGTGCCCTGCGCGTTATTGAGCACCAGGGCGCGGTCCGGGCCCCGGAGTTCTATCCGGCTTCCTGGAGCGGAGACATCCATGATGTCAGGGTCGCTGAGCGGCACCGGTGTCCCTCCGCCAACCGGGAGGCAATACAGTACGGAATTCCGTGCCACGAAATCCCTGCCCGATGCGCCCAGATCCTGGGCAACGTAGAACAGCCAGTTGCCATCCCGTGACTGCCGGACAGCCAGCACCTTGCGGGCAGGCGAGTCCGGCGGTTCTACGGCGAGCGGCTCTCCTCCCGTGACGGGGACCCTATAAATGCGGGTGGACAGATCTGGATCGTTCGCTGGCTCGTCGGCAATGAAATAGACCCAGGATCCATCCGCACTGATTGTCCCGCCGCTCAGGTCGGCCGCGAAGGACGTCAGTAAGCGGACGGCCGGCACTGATGCGCGCTGTCCCTCTCCGGAGTGCTTCATGTGGCTGCCCGGGGGCCGGACCGGAGGCTCGGCTCCGAGTTCGGGGACGTCCACCACGAACAGCCGGCGCGGTTTATCCCGGGTATATCCCACACCGTTCAGGCGGTACTGAAAGGAATCGATGAACCGCGGCTCCTCTGCCTCCGGGGCCACTTCCCCGCTGCTGCCATAGCGTCCCGGATCAGGCTCACGGGAGCAGAACACAATCCGGTGGGAATCCGGTGACCAGGAGAAATCCTCCACGCCCAGGAGCCTGTCCGTGATGACCTGCGGCTCGCCTCCAGCGGCTTCCACGACGCAGAGTTGGGCCTTCGAGGACCGGGCGTCCGTCCGGAGGAACGCCAGCACCAGGCCGTCGGGCGAGAAGGCCGGGGCAGTGTCCCGGAAACCCCTGCTGATCCGTCGTGGCAGTTGCTCCGGGTCCAGCGGAACATTCCATAGTTGGCCCACAGCGGAGTCAGCAACAAAATCCGGGCGGGTCACCGAGACCACGGCCCGGCTGCCATCGGGATGAACTGCCGGGGCGGAGACGGAATTCAGCAGGGGGAGATGTTCAGGCTTCACCCACGTGAGCCTAACGTGCCTGCCCCATAGGATGGTGCCTATGTCATCCACCCCTCCCCTGCTGCGCTGTCCTGTCTGCCGGGGCCCCCTTAATGGTTCCGATAACCCGGGCGCGGCTCGCGGGGCCCTGGCGTGCGGGTCCGGGCACAGCTTCGACGCAGCGCGTCAGGGGTACTACAACCTGCTGGTCGGAAAGGGCACAGTTTTCGAAGCTGACACCCCGGACATGGTGGCGGCCCGGTTCAATTTCCTTGAGGCCGGGCACTACCGTCCCTTGGCGGAAGCCGTCGCAGGTACCATCGCCCGCCTGGTTCCCCCTCGGGGGAAATTTACCGTCCTCGACTCCGGAACAGGGACGGGGCAGTACCTCCGGGCAGTGCTCGATGAGGTACGGCGGGCGACTGACAACTGCACCGCCGTCGCGCTGGACATCTCGAAGTTCGCGCTTCGCCGCGCCGCCCGGCTCAATCCGGAGGCCCTCTGCCTCGCCTGCGATGTGTGGCAGCCCCTGCCCGTGGCTGACGC
>NZ_QAIQ01000527.1 GCF_003061105.1 Arthrobacter sp. HMWF013 | reverse complement strand
CTTCCAGGGCTGCAGGTGCCACGCCCGCACCGGTCAGGGCATCGGTCACCTGCGCGGTGGCCGGCTTGGGCGTCCCGGCCGCGAGCCGGCTCAACGCGTCAGAGACTTTCTGCTTGAGAAGGGCAGTAACAGCGTCCCCGGCCGGTTCGGCCGCAACCGGACCACCTGCACCCGGGATGGGGGCTGTGGCGGTGGGCTGGGTAACGCCCGTGCCAGCTGATTCGGACGGCGCGGCGGCTGGAGTCCCGGCCCCGCCTGACGAGCTGGTGCATGCCGCGAGTGAGAGGACCACCGCGAGGCATCCTGCAATAACCCCGGCCGGCCGGGCCGGAGACCTCAGGCCTGTGCGGAAAGGAGCGGACCTGCCGGTGACCTGGACTGCCTGTGGGTCTGCCGTCGCTCGCTTCATGCGGCCATTCTGCCACGCGGCCCGCCGCCGGGAAGAACTGCAGGACCGGTTGCGGGGCCGGCGGCGGTCAGACGGCGGACCCGGCGAGTTCCCCCGTTTCGGCATCGACAGGGGTCCGGTTGCCCTCCGAATCCTCCAGGTAGATCCCGGCCGCTTCGTCATCGTCAGAGTGGTCTTCTTCATCCGGATCGCCGCCGCCGTCCTCAGGATCGGTGTGGCCGATGTCATGTGCCGGCTCCGCCAGCCCCTGATCCGCCGCGCTGTTCTCCGAGACCGGATGCAGGCCGTTGTTCGCGTTGCGGGTGTAGTTGGCCGAACCCCACATCAGATCGTGGCCTACCGATTCTGCGTCGATCTCAGTCGAATGGTAGGTCCGGCCGTCCTTCTCCCAGCTGCGCAGCTTGAGCCGGCCGACCACAATCACGCGCTGGCCCTTCTTGATGCTGCAGGCCATGTTCCCGGCCAACTGGCGGTACCCCTGGACATTGAACCAGTTGGTGGGCAGGTCCATCCAGCTGTTTGAGGCACGGTCAAAGCGCCGGCCGGTGGAACCGAAGCGGAAGGAGGCTGTGCCAACTCCACCGGGAGTGGTGGAGGTCTTGATCTCTGTGGCCACAAAGCCACGGATCGTTATCGTGTCATTCATCGTCATGTCCTGTCTCTAAAGGTGGTGCCTTGGCGGCAAAACCAGCTTCCCGCGGACCGGACGGGACAGGCAGGGGCAACTTTCCGTATGTGCATAACCCTGCCTCGGCCCGCCCTGTTGAGGACGGGATGCGCCCCGAGGGACACGGGCGCGGGCAACGAGCCACGGTGACGCAGCCGTACACGGGGCAATGTAAACTTTTCATGCGCCGGATTTCTGGTCGTGGCGCCACGTGCCCCAGTAGCTCAGGGGATAGAGCAGCGGCCTTCTAATCCGCCGGTCGGGGGTTCGATTCCCTCCTGGGGCACAACATGTGGCTCTGACCTGCCGAAACGCAGGTCAGAGCCAACAGAGCCTGTAGCGTGTCCGGCAATCCACCCCCTTGCCGGGACACCTGGTGACGCCAAGGGCTTACGGTACAAGCATGAACACCGAAAATGCCAAGGGTCCCGTACGCCAGCTCCGCCTTGTCGTTGAGGCCGAGGACTATGAAGCGGCCCTGTACTTCTACCGCGATGTGCTGGGCCTCGCCGAGCAGGAAGCGTATGAGGGCGAAGGGGACGCGCGCGTCACGATACTTGATGCCGGACGGGCCACCCTGGAGCTGTCCAACCCCGCCCAGGTGAAGTTGATCGACCGTGTGGAAGCTGATGGCCAGCCCAGCGCGAGGCTTCGGGTGGCTTTCGAGGTGGAGGACACGGCGGCCGTAACAGCCGAGCTGGTGGAAGCAGGGGCTGAACTCCTTGCCACGCCGCGGGAAACACCGTGGCGGTCACTGAACTCCAGGCTCGCAGCGCCCGCAGGCCTTCAGGTGACGCTGTTCCAGGAACTGGGTCCGGCAGAGGACGGTGGGGTCAACGCCGGCCCCACCGGCCCTTAGGAATACAGCCGGTGCGGCGCCTCCACCAAAGCCCGCACCACGCTGCCCGCAGCCCCCAGAAGGGCACCCGCCTGGCCTACGGCTGACAGGCTGATGCTGCCGGGCAGTACTTTTCCAGGGGCGTAGGTTGCCAGGCTTTCCGAGAGCGCCGGCACGATCCATTCCCCCAGGATGGCAAAGTGGCCTCCCAGCACCACCGCGGAGATGTTGAGCAGCCGCACCGTGGAGGCGACCGCTACGCCGAGGTAGTTGCCGGCACGCGCGACGGCCCTGAGGGCGTCCTCGTCCCGGGCCGCGAGCGCAGCCAACAGTTGCGCCAGGCTGTCGGACCGCGAGGGAGCAGGGATCGGTTGTACGTTTTGTTGCCGGTTCGGGAAAATTCCTGCCGCAAAAAGTATCGCGTCCTGGCCTGCCACCGTCTCCAGGCAGCCTCTGCCGCCACAGGAACAGGCTGCCCCCTCAGGCTGGACCACCACATGGCCCAACTCGCCGGCGTGCCCGTGCGGGCCAGTGAACAGCTCAGAATTGATCACCAGCCCGCCACCAACGCCCACTTCCCCGGAGACAAACAGGAAGTCCGCGCCGCCGGCGGGTCGGTAGCGCACTTCCGCCAGGGCTGCAGCGTTGGCCTCGTTGAAAAGTGTGGTGCCCAATGGCACACCGGGAAGCAGGGCCTGCAAGTCCAAGGATTCGTTGTCCCAGCC
>NZ_QAIQ01000526.1 GCF_003061105.1 Arthrobacter sp. HMWF013 | reverse complement strand
GCGTCGCGACGCTGCTGTCAGAGGGCTTCGACACCTTGTCGGGCGGCTCGTCGGGGACGCCCCACTACCTCAGCCCCGAGCAGGCCGCCGGTGAGCCGTCCGGAAAGCCCGGTGACGTCTACTCGCTGGGGCTCGTGCTGCTGGAGGCTTTGACGGGTCGCGTTGTCTATCCTGGTGCTCCCATCCAGTCGGCCCTGGCACGGCTGCTGCGCGATCCGCACATTCCGGAGGAGATAGCGCCGCGATGGGCAAAGCTGTTGACCTTCATGCTCGCCCGGGATCCCGCTGCACGCCCGGACGCCAAGGATGTGTCCCTGTCCTTGCGGCAGGAAATCGCAACGGGTGCAGCGAGGCACCGGGGCGGATCACAGGAAACGGACGACGCCGAAGACGCCAGAATGCGGGCAGTGCAACGGTACCGGATCCTCGATACCCTCCCGGACGGGACATTTGACCGCGTGGTGGCTGTGGCGGCCCGGATGTTTGCCGTCCCGGTAGCCATCGTGAGCATTGTGGACCACGACCGTATCTGGTTCAAAGCCCGGTACGGCACCGATATCGAACAGATTGGCAGGGATCCGGGGCTGTGCGCCTCGGCAATCCTTCAGGACGATGCCTGGATTGTGGAGAACGCCGCTACCGATCCCCGCACTCTGGCCAACCCGTTGGTTGCCGGCGACGCCGGCATGCAGTTTTACGCGGGCGTGCCGTTGCGCACGCCCGACGGCTACAACCTCGGAACCCTGTGCGTGCTGGACACCCAGCCGAGGCACTTCAGCGAGGACGACACCAAAACCCTGGAGAACCTCGCAGGGATCGTCATGAATGACCTCGAACTAAGGCTCCAGACGAGGCGCAGCCTCGCGTAGTGGGCCCGGCCGGGAATCGCACGGGTCAGCAGATCTTGCGGCGGTAGGTGGCGATGGCGAAGGCGTAGGCGACCACAAGGAGGCCGACGAGCCAGGCGAGGGCGGTCCAGATGTCAGTGCCGACGGGTTCCTGGGCAAACAGGTTCCGGATGCTGTTCACCACTGAGGTGACGGGCTGGTTTTCGGCAAACCACGCCACCGGGCCGGGCATCGAATCGGTGGGCACGAACGCCGAGCTGATGAACGGCAGGAAGATCAGCGGGTAGCTGAACGCGCTGGCGCCGTCGACGCTCTTCGCGGACAACCCGGCGATGACGGCGATCCACGTCAGTGAGAGGGTGAACAGGACCAGGATGGCTGCGACGGCCAGCCAGGCGGCCACGGATGCGCCGGTGCGGAAGCCCATGACCAGCGCGACGACGATCACGATTGCCACCGAGACCAGATTGGCCGCCAGGGAAGTGAGCACGTGCGCCCAGAGCACGCTGGACCGTGCAATGGGCATGGACGCGAAGCGTTCGAAAATGCCGCCCTGCAGGTCCAGGAACAGCCGGTACGCAGTGTAGGCAACGCCGGAGGCGATGGTGATGAGCAGGATGCCGGGGAGCAAATAGTTGACGTACGACTCGTCGGATCCGGTGCTGATCGCGCCGCCGAACACGTAGACGAACAGCAGCATCATGGCGATCGGCGTGACGGCGGTGGTCATGATCGTGTCCGGGCTGCGGAGGATGTGGCGCAGGGAGCGGGCGGTCAGGACACCGG
>NZ_QAIQ01000525.1 GCF_003061105.1 Arthrobacter sp. HMWF013 | reverse complement strand
TGTCCGCAAGGTACTCCACCACGGCCGCTGCCGGCATGCCCTGTTCGGGGAGGGGTCCGCCAAAGTCCGCTGCGAGGTCGTGGGCGTTTTTCAATGGTCCTACGTGCCGTTCCGGCAAGCTCGCCAGCCACTCTTTGGCCCGGGCCGCCGCAACGGACAGTGCTTCCGAATAAGGTTCCCCACCTGCGGACATACCAGCATGGTACGCCCGGGGGCAGCGGCCTGCGAGGGGCTCCGGCCGTGACGGGTCAGGCGAAGTTTTCGGCCCAGACGTCGTAGCCCAGTTTGATGATCAGTGAGCCCACCACCAGCAGGAAGACGACCCGGACGAAGCTGCTTCCCTGCTTTACGGCCGTCCGCGCCCCCAGGTACCCGCCGGCCATGTTGGCGAGGCCAAGCATGAGGCCAACACCCCACAGCAGCGAACCGTGCGGCAGGAAAAACAGCAGCGCCCCGGCGTTGGTTGCCATGTTCACGATCTTGGCCTTGGCGCTGGCCTCCAGGAAGGCGTAACCCATGGCCGAGACGAGCGCGATGATGAGGAAGGAGCCGGTACCCGGGCCGATGAGGCCGTCATAGAAACCGATCACCGCCCCGATCAGGCACGCCACGACGTAATGTGTGTGACCATCGTGGCGCAGCACGGTGAGGTCACCGACGTTCGGTTTGAGGGCGGTAAAGAGTGCGACGGCGACCAGCGCGACTACGATGATCGGTTTGAAGACACTGGCCGGCAAGGTGGCTGCCAGCACCGCCCCGCCGAAACTGCCGGCCAGGGCTATGACCGCCATGGGAATGGCTGTGCGGAGGTCCGGCTTCACCCGTCCGTAGTAGGTCACGGCACTGGTGGTGGTGCCGAAAATTGACCCCATCTTGTTGGTGGCCAGCGCCTGGACCGGCGTGATTCCAGGCACCAGCAGCAGGGCGGGAAGCTGGATCAGCCCGCCCCCGCCCACCACGGCGTCCACCCAACCGGCGGCAAATCCAGCTACCACAATCAGGATGATCGTGGTGAGCTGGATGGACTCGAACCCCGAGATCACCGCCGCGGGTCAGCCGCGGACGGCGGTGACCACGTAGTCAACAGCCTTGTCCACAGGCACGTTTTCCGCTTCGCCGCTGCGGCGGTCCTTGATCTCCACCACACCGTCCACCAGGCCCCTGCCAACGGCCAGGATGGTGGGGACCCCCACCAGTTCAGCATCGCCGAACTTCACACCCGGGGAAACCTTGGGACGGTCATCGTAGATGACGTCCAGGCCCGCGGCTTCAAGATCCAGCGCCAGCTTCTCGGCGGCGGCAAAGATCTCCTCGCCGCGGCCGACCGCTACGACGTGGACATCGGCCGGCGCGACGGCGCGGGGCCAGACAAGGCCCTTGTCGTCGTGGTTCGACTCTGCCAGGGCGGCCACGGCGCGGGTAACGCCCACACCGTAGGAGCCCATGGTGACCACCACCTGTTTGCCGTTCTGGTCAAGGACCTTCAGCTCCAGCGCCTCGGCGTACTTGCGGCCGAGCTGGAAGATGTGGCCCATCTCGATGCCGCGCGCGATTTCCAGCGGTCCCGAGCCGTCCGGGGCGGGATCGCCCTCGCGGACATCGGTGCATTCGATGATGCCGTCCCAGCCGAAGTCGCGGCCGGCCACGAGGCCGAACACGTGCTTGCCGGCCTCGTTGGCGCCGGTGACCCATGCCGTGCCGCTGACAACGCGGGGATCGACCAGGTACAGCAGCTTGGTGGCGCTCTCATTGCCGAGGAGCGGTTCAGCCAGTGACAGACCCGGGCCCAGGTAGCCCTTGACGATCAGGGGCTGCTTCTTGAGGTCGTCGTCGTTGGCTGCTTCCAGCCCGATCTCGCCGGCAATCGGCAGGTAGCGCCCGATGTTGGCTTCCACGCGCTTCAGGTCCACTCCGCGGTCGCCCGGCAGGCCGATGACAACCAGTTGGCGTTCACCAGTGGGCAGGGTGACGGCGAGGACCACGTTCTTGAGGGTGTCGGCGCCGGTCCAGGCGCCGCCGTCGGCCTCTGACCGGGGAGCGATCTCATTTGCCGCCGCCACAAGAGTCTCAATGGTGGGGGTGTCCGGGGTGTCCAGGACCTCCGCAGCCGGGGCAGCGGTGAAGTCGATGTCCGCCGGGACCACCGTGGTGACGGCCTCGACGTTCGCTGCGTAACCGCCCGCGGACCGTACGAAGGTGTCCTCGCCGACCTCGGTGGGGTGAAGGAATTCCTCGCTCTTGGAACCGCCCATGGCGCCGGCCGTAGCGGCGACGGGAATGACTTCCAGGCCCAGGCGGTCAAAGATGCGGATGTAGGCGGCGCGGTGTGCTGCGTAGCTGGCGTCCAGGCCGGCGTCATCCACGTCGAAGGAGTAGGAATCCTTCATGATGAACTCGCGGCCGCGCAACAGGCCCGCCCGCGGGCGCGCCTCGTCGCGGTACTTGTTCTGGATCTGGTAGAGGCTCAGGGGCAGGTCCTTGTAGGAGGAGTACAGGTCCTTGACCAGGAGCGTGAACATTTCCTCGTGCGTCGGGGCCAGCAGGTAGTCGGCACCCTTGCGGTCCTGGAGCCGGAACAGGCCCTCGCCATACTCGGTCCACCGGTTGGTGGCCTCATAGGGCTCGCGCGGCAGCAACGCCGGGAAGTGGACTTCCTGGGCGCCGATGGCTGCCATTTCCTCGCGGATGACGGCTTCGACCTTGCGGAGCACGCTGAGCCCCAGCGGCAGCCAGGTGTAGATGCCGGGCGCTGCGCGCCGGATGTAGCCGGCCCGCACCAGGAGCCGGTGGCTGGCCACCTCGGCGTCGACGGGATCTTCGCGCAGGGTGCGCAGGAAAAGCTGGGACAGTCTTGTGACCACGGGCGGGTATCCGTTTCTGGGGAATGGCTGCTGGAAAGCAGAGCCGGGCAATTCGTCTGGGTACTAATCTACCGGCAAGCAACGCCGATGCCCGCGAGACCATGAGGGGCCGCATTTCGGTAGGGGATGTCCCTGGTCCGGGACAGCGAAGAGCCACGCCCGGGCTGCAAAGCCCCTGGCCCCCAAATCGGGCTGGTCATTGCGGCCGGGCGTGGCTCTTCTTGCCGTTTACGCCGTTGATAACTGGTGAGGACTGGTGAGACCGCCCAACCACTCCAGCGCAGCTAATCCGAACCTATGTGATAGCTGACACGTTGACAAGGGTTTTCCCAGGTGAAGTTGGTGGCGGGACCATCAGTGGCTGACGCGGTTGACCGGACGCCGTGGCTGCGTGCGCTAGAAGAGAACAGTCGCGAAGGTGCCCACCTGGCGGAAGCCAACACGTTCGTAGGTGGACCGTGCCCGGAGGTTGAACCCGTTCACATACAGGCTGGTCACCGGAGCGAGCTTCCTTGCGTGCTCCACCACTGCTGCCATGTAGCCGGCGCTCAGCCCCTGGCCGCGGTAACCCGGGTTCATCCAGACGCCCTGGATCTGTGTGACGTCCGCCGTGACTGCGCCCAGCTCGGCCTTGAAGACCACTTCGCCTGTGCCGTTGACGTGTGCCAATGAGTGGCCCTGCCGTATGAGGCCTTCAACGCGGCGGCTGTAGAACTCCTTGCCGCCAAGGAAGGGCGAGTAGCCCACCTCTTCCTCGAACATGGCCGCGCAGGCCGGGAGGATCCTGTCGAAGTCGGCCAGCCGGCCCAGGGCGAGGTCCGTATTGGGTTCCACGGCGGGCGGGTGGTCAAGGGTCATGAGCGGCTGCTCGTCCCGCACTTCGTGGGCTGTGTGCCCGAGCCCTGCCAGCTCAGCATGGAGTGCAAGGACCTGCTCGGCGGGCCCGAATGCCGAGGCGAAGCGGCGTCCGGAACTGCTCGCCGCGGCGGCAACGAGCCCTGCGAAGCCAGGATCGAGCTCCACCGGAACCAGGTTGGCTCCGGTCCAGCAGGCACCCACCAGGATGCCGTCGTCGAAGACGCCCAGGACGGCAGCCCCGCCGCTGGTGGGCGCCGCCGTGCCTACGGACCTGAGGTGGGCCAGAATGAAGACATTGGCCACCGGGTCCTGTTGCGCAAGGTATCGGAGGGCAGGGGTGTCAGCGCCGGACAGGGCGCGGACGGAAATCCCCGCTTCTGCGGTGCCCGGCTTATGAGACGCTAACCACGGGGCTACCCTTGACAGCATCTTCGCCATCGGCCTCCCCCATTTCTTCAGCTATGCGCATGGCCTCTTCGATCAGTGTCTCAACAATCTCGCTTTCAGGCACGGTCTTGATGACTTCGCCCTTCACAAATATCTGGCCCTTGCCGTTGCCGGAGGCCACGCCAAGATCAGCTTCGCGGGCTTCCCCTGGCCCGTTGACCACGCAGCCCATGACGGCAACGCGCAGCGGGATCTCCATCCCCTCCAGGCCGGCGGTGACCTGCTCGGCCAGCGTGTAGACGTCCACCTGGGCGCGGCCGCAGGAGGGACAGGATACGATTTCGAGCTTGCGGGGGCGCAGGTTCAGCGACTGGAGAATCTGGTTGCCCACCTTGATTTCCTCCACGGGCGGGGCTGACAGCGAGACGCGGATGGTGTCGCCGATGCCCCGCGAGAGAAGCGCCCCGAAGGCAGTGGCGGACTTGATGGTGCCCTGGAACGCCGGCCCGGCCTCGGTCACACCCAGGTGCAGCGGCCAGTCGCCCTGTTCGGCGAGCATTTCGTAGGCGGCCACCATAATGACGGGGTCATTGTGCTTGACCGAAATCTTGAAGTCGTTGAAGCCGTGTTCCTCGAACAGGGATGCTTCCCACACGGCGGATTCCACCAGCGCTTCCGGGGTGGCCTTGCCGTACTTCTTGAGGATGCCCGGCTCCAGCGACCCTGCGTTGATACCGATCCGGATCGAGGTGCCGTGGTCCTTCGCCGCGCGGGCGATCTCCTTGACCTGGTCATCGAATTTGCGGATGTTGCCCGGGTTCACGCGCACTGCCGCGCAGCCGGCCTCGATGGCCGCGAACACGTACTTGGGCTGGAAGTGGATATCGGCGATGACGGGGATCTGGGATTTCCGGGCGATGATCGGCAGCGCCTCGGCATCATCGGCAGACGGGCAGGCAACGCGCACGATGTCGCAGCCGGAGGCGGTGAGTTCCGCAATCTGCTGGAGGGTGGCGTTGATGTCCGTGGTGGGCGTGGTGGTCATGGACTGCACGCTGATGGGCGAGTCCGAGCCGACTCCGACCGAGCCCACTTTGATCTGGCGCGTCTTGCGGCGGGGGGCGAGGACGGGCGGCGGTGCTGACGGCATTCCCAGGCTGACCGAGGTCACGTGGACTCCTTGGGTAGGTGTGTTCGGGGGTGAAAGTGGTCCGAAGGAATCAGGACGCGTGAGCGGCGAGGATGCCGATCACGGGAGTCCATTCAGTGC
>NZ_QAIQ01000524.1 GCF_003061105.1 Arthrobacter sp. HMWF013 | reverse complement strand
CCGGTGAACTATCAGGCACCAAACCGGCACCGCGGCTGGTGATTATTCGGGAGATGACAGCATTCGGGCCGGATGAGGTGGAAACCGGCGTCTAGGATGAACTCACAGACGTATGAGGAGAATCCATGAGCAGCAACCCCAAAAACATCCGGCCGGGCAGCCACTTCGAACCGCTGGATGCCATTGATGAGCGGCTCCTTGCCGCTTTGGTGGACGACGCCCGGATCTCCAACAAGCAGTTGGCGGAGCTGGTGGGCATCGCCCCTTCAACGGCCCTCATGCGGACCCGCGCGTTGTCCGAGCGCGGCATTATCCAGGGGTTCGAAGCAAAACTCAGCCTCTCGGCGATCGGCCGTTCAGTCCAGGCGCTGGTCGCTGTCCGGCTGCGGGCACACGACCGCGACCAGATCGACAGGTTCACGGCCCGCGTCCCCCACTTGCCCGCGGTCCTCTCGACCTTCCATACCTCCGGCTCCGTGGACTATCTGCTGCACATCGCCGTCGCCAGCACGGAGGACCTGCGGGACTGGGTGCTGGACAACCTCGCGACGGACCCCGTGGTGGGCCACACGGAAACCACCCTGGTCTTTGCCCACATCCAGGGCAACCACGGCCCGCTTCCGGACTGAGGGCTTCGGGGCTGAGGGCTGCTCCGGACTCAGGGCTACCGGGCAGGGCGGAGGGACGTCCTCAGCGTCGCGGCGGCGAGCGCCAGGGCTGCGGCGCTGCACAGGACCACAAAGCATGTCACGGCCGTTTCCAGGCCGAATGCCGCTGTGGCCCAGCCCAGCCCGATCACGGGCACGGCGCTTCCCAGGTACGTGATGACGTATACGGTGCTGACAATCTGCGCATGCTGTGCAGCCTCGACTTTGGCGGCCACGTCATTGAAGACCATCCTGAAGGCGACGCCCTGGCCCAGCCCGGCGCAGACACTGGCAGCGGCCAGCAGCGGCAGGCTGCTCCACGCGGCAGCCGTTGCCAGGAGCAGCACTGAGATACCCAGCAGGGCCAGCCCGGCCGGAACCGCGAACCGGCCGCGGACGGACAGCAGCTGGCTCAGTGCCGACGCGCCAAGGGTCATTCCCGCCAGGGCCCCGATCAGGGGGCGCGAGTCTGTCTGGATAATCTGGGCGAAGTACCCCGGGGCGAGGGACAGGCAGAACCCAAAGACCGCGAAGCTGAGGAATCCGACGGCGGCGGCGAGCCAGAAGGCGCCCCGCGCCGCAGCGGACACTGTGGGGCGGCGCGGGGCCAGGGCCCGGAGGGGACGCCCACCGGCGGGAAGTTTGATGGCCGGCCGCGCCTGCAGCAGGTACAGCGGAACGAGCAAGGACGCCAGCACCACGGAGTGGATGTAATACGGGGCAGTGGTGGGCCCTGGCAGCATCGACAGCAAGCCGCCGATGAGCGGACCGGCGGCCACGCCTCCCGACGTCGCCAGCAGCGTGAACCGCGATGCCCACTCCGGGCGCGACGGAAGCAGTTCGCGCAGCGCAGCGGCACTGGCACCGGTGGCCAGGGCAACGGCAACCCCCTGCAGCGCCCTGCCTGCTGAAAGCACCATGAGGTTCTCCGCCTGGGAAAATACCCACCCACCGGCCAGGCCGGCACAGACCGCGAGAATAAGCGCCGCCCGCCGGCCGATGTGGTCCGACCAATGCCCGGCCAGCATGAGCGTGCCCACCAGCGCCAGGACGTAACTGGCAAAGGCTGCTGTGACGCCGAGCGCGGAGAGGCCGAGGTTGGCCTGGAGCAGCGGATACAGGGGTGTGGCCAGGTTGGCGCCCACCAGCAGCGTAAAGATGACCGCGCCGGCCATGACCAGCCGGGCTGTGGTGGAGGCGTTCCAGCCGTGGCGCGCGGCGGTGGCCGGACGCATGCGGAGCTCACTGAAGACTGTCATTGGCGTTGCCTTGGCGCTGACCGGGGCGGGCGATCCTTGTGGGAGACTGCCCCGGGAATGAACGTGGATACCTAAAGAATGAGGCTTTACTGCCTGATCAGGAGCCATCTGATGGCAGAATTGAGCAAAATAATCAATCATTCACGCGATAAATAACTGAAAGCGACAGTTTGAACACTCTTGACCCCACTGATCTGAAGATCCTGCTGGAACTTGTCCGGGACCCCCGCATCCAGATCGGCGAGCTCAGCGAACTGCTGGGTATCGCCCGCAACACGGCACAGACCCGGGTCCGCCGGCTGCTGCGCGCCGGCGTGCTCCAGGACGGCGGGCGCGAAGTGGATCTCGCCGCCGTGGGGTACGACGTCGTCGCTTTCGTCACGATCGAGGTGACCCACCGCGAGCTGGACGGAGTGGTGGGAGCCCTCCGCCTGCTCCCCCAGGTGCTGGAGGTCCACGAGATTTCCGGCCGGGGCGATGTCTGGTGCCGCGTGGTGGCCACCGACACCCACAACCTGCAGTCAGCCCTCCGCCAGATTCTCCGGATCAAGGGCGTCATCCGGACCGAAACGGTACTGGCGCTGCACACCCATATTCCGTACCGGACCGAACCCCTGATCAGCCGGCTGGCGCAGGCCGACGCCGGAAAGGCAACACGGCCCCGGTAATATCCGGGGCGCCGCGGGGCCCGTCCGCAGGCGGTTAGGATTCGAAGATGGATTGGCTTGCACACATTTCTCAGATCAACTGGCTGGCCGTCGCGCTGGCCTTCATCGCCAGCATGGCCATCGGCTTTGTCTGGTACCTGCCCGCCGTACTGGGCAACAGGTGGATGACCGCCATTGGAAAAACCGAGGACGACCTCAAGAACGTCAGCGGCGGGGCAGGGATCTGGGTGCCCATGATGGTTGCAGCAGCCCTGACCGCCGTCCTGTTGGCTGTCCTGATCAGCAAGCTGGGCCTGGACAACGCAGTGGCCGGAGGCTGGTTTGCGCTGGTGCTCGGACTGGTTTTCCGTGCCGGCGGCCACGTCATCCACAACGGTTTCGCCGGCCGGCCGGCAGCTGTCACACTCATCGATTCCGGCCACGATCTGCTGGCCATGACGGTGTCCGGCGCCATCATCGGGGCAATGTCCTGACGTGACAATCATCGACAATGCCGTCTACGTGGACGGGGTCCGCAGCGCGGAACCGGAAAGCCTGGAACAGACGTTCGAAACCCTCGCCCACCACGGGGGCATGGCCTGGATCGGGCTGTACCGGCCCACCGAAGCGGAAATGGCCGCCGTCGCCACTGAGTTCGGGTTGCACAACCTCGCGGTGGAGGACGCCATCTCCGCCCACCAGCGGCCCAAGCTGGAGCGTTATGACGAGCACCTTTTCACGGTGCTCCGCCCGGCCCGGTACCTGGATGCATCAGAGACAGTGGAGTTCGGCGAGCTGCACATTTTCACCGGCCGGAACTTTGTCATCACCATCCGCCATGCGGAAATGGACGGGGTAGCGCGGGTACGGCGCCGCCTCGAGGGCCGCCCCGAGCTCCTGCGGCACGGCCCGGAAGCCGTCCTCTACGCCCTGCTTGACCTGGTGGTGGACGATTACGCCCCGGTGGTGGCCGGACTTGAGAACGACATCGACGAGATCGAGGACCAGCTGTTCAGCGGTGACTCCACTGTCTCGCGGCGGATCTATGAACTGGCCCGCGAAGTCATCCAGTTCCAGCGCGCCATCCATCCGTTGCCCGGCATCATGCAGCAGCTCAGGAAGGGCTTCGAGAAGTACGGCGTCAATACCGAGCTTCAGCACAACCTGCGCGATGTTGAGGACCATGTGGAGCGGGTCATTTCCCGGGCGGACTCATTCCGGGACCTGCTGCAGAATGCCCTCACCCTGGACGGAACGCTGACCGCCAACCGGCAGAACGAGGCCAGCGCCGAGCAGAACGAACAGGTCAAGAAGATCTCCTCGTGGGCCGCGATCTTCTTTGCACCGTCCTTCGTGGCGGGCGTATACGGGATGAACTTCGACTACATGCCCGAGCTCCACTGGGTTCTGGGCTACCCGCTGGCCATTGTGCTGATGGCCGCTACAGCTGGCCTGATGTACGCGATCTTCAAGAAGAAGGACTGGCTCTAGGGCCTCACGCAACCAGCAGGTCGACGCTTCCCTGGCCCACGGCTTCAGTATTGAAGACGAGCCGGCGGTTGGCGATCTTGTCCGTGAAGAACCGGTCGTGGCTGACCACCACCACCGCGCCGGGGAAATGCAGCAGGGCGCGTTCCATGACCTGCGTGCTGGACAGGTCAAGGTGGTTGGTGGGCTCATCCAGCAGGAGGACCGATGCGCCCGAGAGCAGGCACTGGGCCATCGCCACCCGGGACCGCTGGCCACCTGACAGGTTGCCGATCCGCTGCTTGAGGTCGGCCTCGGAGAACTGGAACATCGCAAGGAACCTGTTGACCGATTTCTTCGTTGCCGTCAGTGCCAGGCTGTCCGGCATCGCATTGACCGCGTGGGTGACAGTATCGTCGTCGTCCAGTTCCTCCAGGACCTGGTTGTACGACACCATCCGCGCGCCCTTCGCCCAGGCGACCGTGCCGGAGTCGGCCGGCTCCTCGCCGGTGAGCGCCCGGAGCAGCGTGGTCTTGCCACTGCCGTTGGCCCCGATGACTGCGATCCGGTTGCCCCGTCCGATCTCGAAGCTGAGGCCGCTGAACAGTGTCCTGCCGCCGTAGGCCTTGGTGAGTGAATCCACCCGGCATAACACGTCCTTGACGTACAGTCCGCTGTAGATCTCGGTGATGATCGTGTCCACCGGCCGGGGCGCTCGTGACTTTTTGATCCTGGCCAGCTGGTTTGCCAGTCCCTTGCCGGCCGCCTTGGCAGCCTCGCGGCGGTCGGAGATGCCCTCGGCCTCAAAGGCAAGGAGTTCGGATTCGTGTACAAACTGGCTCTCGAGGCTCTTGAGCCTGAACTGCTTTGCCACCACGTACTCGGCGAAGTTGCCCGGATATTCATGCAGGTGGAAGTTCTCCACCTCGATGATCCGGGTGACCACGGCGTCCAGGAACTTCCGGTCGTGGGAAACGATGATCGCGGCGCCGTTGAAGGTCCTGAACCAGCCGTCGAGCCATTCGACGCCGGCCACGTCAAGGTAGTTGGTGGGCTCATCAAGCAGCAGGACGTCCGGTGCTTCGAGCAGGATCTTCGCCAGGGCCGCCCGGTTCCGCCACCCGCCCGAAAGTTCGTCAATGGCGCAGGTGCGGTGGTGTTCGCTGAAGCCCAACGTGGTGAGCACCTTGTCGATGGTGCGCGGGTAGTCCCAGCCGTCGAGCCTGTCCATGGCTTCGAAGAGCCCGGACTGCCGGTGGATCAGCTCATCAAGGCGGGTTGCGTTGGCGGAATCGGCTGCAATCTCTTCATCGATCCGGGCCAGTTCGGCTTCGATCTCCTGGACGTGGGCGAACAGCCCGGTCAGCACCTCGGCGATGCTGGAGGCGCCGTTCAATTCGGAGAACTGCGAGAAGTAGGCGGTTTTGATCCCGAGCTCCACGGCCACGGTTCCGGCGTCGGGAGCCACCCGGCCCAGGATCAGTT
>NZ_QAIQ01000523.1 GCF_003061105.1 Arthrobacter sp. HMWF013 | reverse complement strand
ACCTGATCGAGTCCACGCTTCGCACCAACTATTACCAGGACAAGCCGCACCTGAGCTTCAAACTCGATCCTTCCCGGATTGAAGGGCTGCCCTTCCCTCGCCCGATGTTCGAAATCTGGGTGTATTCCCCACGGGTCGAGGGTGTCCACCTGCGCTTCGGCAAGGTGGCCCGCGGCGGACTGCGCTGGTCCGACCGCCGCGAGGACTTCCGGACGGAAATCCTCGGTCTCGTGAAGGCCCAGACCGTCAAGAATGCGGTCATCGTGCCTACCGGCGCCAAGGGCGGATTCTTTGCCAAGAAGCTGCCGGATCCCACCGTGGACCGTTCAGCCTGGATGGCTGAGGGCATCGACAGCTACAAAACCTTTATCCGCGGGCTGCTGGACCTCACTGACAACCTCGTCACCGACGCCGGGGCGGAAACTGTTGTTCCGCCGTCGGACGTTGTCAGGCACGACGACGACGATTCCTACCTTGTGGTGGCGGCCGACAAGGGGACGGCCACATTCTCGGACATCGCCAACGGGCTGGCCGCAGAATACGGCTTCTGGCTCGGCGACGCCTTCGCCTCCGGCGGCTCAGTGGGCTACGACCACAAGGCCATGGGGATTACGGCCCGCGGTGCCTGGGAGTCGGTCAAGCGCCATTTCAGCGAACTCGACGTCGACACCCAGACGCAGCCCTTCACCGTGGTGGGCGTGGGGGACATGTCGGGTGACGTGTTCGGGAACGGCATGCTGCTCTCGCGCCACATCCGGCTCCTCGCAGCCTTCGACCACCGGCATATCTTCCTAGACCCGGCTCCGGACGAGGAGGCTTCCTTCGGAGAACGGCAGCGGCTGTTCGAACTGCCCCGGTCCTCCTGGGATGACTACGACAAATCCCTGATCAGCGAGGGCGGCGGTGTCTATGCCCGCCAGGCCAAAGTCATTCCGGTCTCGCCGCAGGTCCGCAACGCGCTGGGTCTGCCTGAAGCGACCACCGAGCTGAGCCCGCCTGAGCTCCTCCGCGCCATACTGCTGGCGCCGGCCGACCTGCTGTACAACGGCGGTATCGGGACGTACGTCAAGGCGAGCACGGAAACCAATGCCTCCGTCGGGGACAAAGCCAACGACGCCATCCGTGTGGACGGCAAGGACCTGCGCGTCAAGGTGGTGGGTGAGGGCGGAAACCTGGGCATGACACAGCGGGGCCGGATCGAAGCCGCGCTCCAGGGCGTCATCCTGAACACCGACGCAATCGATAACTCCGCCGGGGTGGACTGCTCCGACCACGAAGTCAACATCAAGATCTTCGTGGACCGGATGGTGGCGGCCGGCAAACTGTCGCCCGAGGAACGCGCAGACTTCCTGGCATCCATGACCGAGGAGGTGGGGCGGCTGGTCCTCGAGGACAACGTGGACCAGAACATCCTGCTCCTCAATGACCGGATGCGTGTGGCTGAATGGAGTCCCAGCTACGAGCGCCTGATGGACTGGCTGGAAAAGTCGGCGGACCTGAAGCGTGATCTCGAAGCGCTGCCCAGCACGGAAACCCTTCGGGAGCGGCTGGGCCAGGGCCAGGGACTGACATCACCTGAGCTTTCAGTGCTGGCGGCCTACGCCAAGATTGAGCTCGCCACGGCGCTGCGCGAAAGCGATCTCGCCGACGATCCCTGGTTCCGGCAGACACTGCGGGCGTACTTCCCCCAGCAGCTCCGGAAGCGCTTCGACGCCGAACTGGACACCCATCCTCTGCGGCGCGAGATCATCGCCACAGTGGTGGCCAACGACATGATCAACATCGGCGGCATCACGTTCGCGTTCCGCACCATGGAGGAGACATCAGCCACGGAAGTGGCGGTGGCCAAGGCCTTCGTGGCCCTGCGGGAAATCTACGAACTGGACACCATGGTGGAGGAACTGAACAGCCTGCCGGCGTCGTTCCCCACCGAACACTGGAGCACTGTCCACCTGGACATCCGCCGTCTGTTGGACCGTGCGGTCCGCTGGCTTCTGGGGCAAGGCGGCACGTCCCGCCCCATCGCCGACACAGTGGCCGAGTTCAAGCCGCTCATGGATCCGATGCGGGCTCGGCTGCTGGACTACCTCCGGGGCGACGACCGCGAGCGGGTGGCCGGCTGGCTGGAGAACGCGCGTGGCTGGGAACTTCCGGAAAACCTGGCGCTCCGCTGGGCCGAACTCTTCGAGAGTTTTGTCCTGCTGGACATCGCCAAGATCGGCCATTCCCGCAAGGAGCCCGTGGAAGAGATCGCCGCCGTCTATTACACCGTGTTCAACCGCTTCCACATCGATTCCCTGCTCGAGCGGATCAGCAGCCTGCCACGGCAGGACCGGTGGCAGGCGCTGGCCAGGGCCGCGCTGCGTGACGACCTCTATTCCACCGCCTCCGACATGACGACGGCGGTACTTGAGAACACCGCGTCCGGTGCCCCCGCGGAGGAACGGCTGAAGGATTGGGAAACCCAGAATGCCGAACAGTTGGGCCGGGCGAAAACCATGTTTGACGAGGTGAACTCACTTGAGTCCGACGACATGGCGTCACTGTCGGTAGCATTGAGGCTCTTGAGGTCAATCGTCCGACGCTAGGAAACCTGGCGTCGCAACTGGAGGTGCAGTGGCAATCTTTACGGACCCCATCAGGGAACACGCTGATTTCGGGCCGGGCGATGCTGAATGGCTGCACCTCCTGGTGGGCGACTGGCAGATGGTCGCCGACCTGGCCTTCGCTGACCTGGCTCTGTGGTTCCCGCATCCTGATCACGGGTATGTGGCGCTCGCGCACGTCAGGCCGTCAACCACCCATACCGTCTTCCACGGCGACTTCGTGGGGGAGCCGATCCGGTCGGACCTGCTACCGCTGGTTGACAAGGCCTGGGGCAGCCGTGCAATCGAACGCTCCAGTGAGACCAACTGGAGCACGGACATGGCTTTGCGTGTTGAGGCGGTGCCGATGGTCCGCAACGGCCGAACCCTTGCCGTTGTGACCACCCACATGGATCTGTCCAGTTCCCGCATGCCGTCCCGCCTTGAGCTGACCTACCGGCAGTGCGCCTACGATCTTCTGCGGATGGGAACACTGGGGTTGTGGCCCGATTTCGCGTCCCCCACCGGATCGCGCCGTGGTGCGCCGCGTGTTGGCGACGGGCTGATCCGTCTCGATGCCGAGGGAATCGTGCAATACGCGAGCCCCAATGGCGTCTCCGCCTTCCGGCGCCTCGGTGACGGCGAGTCGCTCGAAGGCCGTTCCCTGGCTGAAGTGACGGCCAGCCTGCTGAGGGACCGGCGCATGGTGGATGAGACGCTGCCACTCGTGGTTACCGGGCGGATGCCTTGGCGCAGTGAGATCGAGTCCCGCGGCGTGAGCCTTTCACTCCGGGC
>NZ_QAIQ01000056.1 GCF_003061105.1 Arthrobacter sp. HMWF013 | reverse complement strand
GGACGAGATCCTCCGGGTCATCAATCCCGGGGACTACCTCATGGTGCAGTTCGGCCACAACGACGCCACCTTCGGCGTGGATGACCGCTACGCCTCCCCGGCCGACTACAAGGAGTACCTCAGGACGTACGTCGATGGTGCCCGGCAACGCGGCGCCACCCCCGTCCTGGTAACCCCCGTGGGACGGCGCGACTACGACGAAGCAACCGGCAAATTCCGCGTCAGCTTCCCCGAATATGTGGCCAAGATGCAGGAACTGGCCACCGAGGAGAACGTGGCACTGGTGGATCTCTCCGCCCTGAGCCGCGCCTACTACGACGCCATCGGCCCGGAGGACACCAAGTCCGTCTTCCTGCACGTCGACGCCGGGGTTTACCCGAACCGGCCCACCGGCACGGTGGACAACACGCACTTCCAGGAATACGGCGCCATCCAGATCGCACGCCTGATCGCAGGCAGTGTCAAGCAGCTCAGCGATCCGCTGGCCGCACATGTCAAGGAGATCACCCCGCCGTCGGCCGTTCCCGCAAAGCCCCAGGGACTGGTGGCCGGGAGCATCTCCAACGCCGGGGCCCTCTTGAAGTGGCAGCCGGTGGAAGGCGCGGACATCTACAAGGTCTACCGCAAACTGGCCTCCGAACCGGACACCGCCTGGAAGCTGGCCACCACTGCGACCGTCCCCACCGCCAACCTCACCGGGCTGGCCGAAGGCACGGCCTACAACGTCCGCGTCGCTGCCCTGAACGGCAAGGGACTCTCCGAGCCAAGCGACACCCTGAACCTGACCACCAAGGAGGCCAAGTACAAGTTCGACTTCGGCCCCGTGGGAGCCCCGGTTGAACCCGGCTACACCGAGGTCAACAGGACCATGGCGTACTCCAAGGAACGTGGATTCGGATTCAAGGACATCAGCGTCCTCAGCGACCGCGACCGCGGCGCCGTCACCACCAACCTGCTGCGCGACTTTGTCCTCAGCGGCACCAGCTTCGAATTCCAGCTCGACGTCCCCAACGGCACCTACGCCCTGAAGACGTACCACAGCGACTGGATCGGCTCCACCCGGACCGACGTGGCCGCCGAAGGCACCCCCTACGGACAGGTGGCCTCGTCCAAGGCCTCCTCCGCCACCAAGATCATCAACCAGGTCCTGGTCTCCGACGGCCAGCTCAACCTGACCATCAGCGGTTCCGGGCAGCGCCTCAACGGCCTCGAGGTCACCCCGCTCCTCGTGGGACCCACCAATCTGCGCACCACGGCCATCGACGCCGGCGCGGAACCGCCGGTGGTGGACCTCGCGTGGGACGCCGTAGGCGATGCCGCCAGCTACAAGTTGTTCCGCAAGGCAGCCCATGAAGCTGACCCGCAGCTGATCGCAGAGGACGTCACCACAGCATCCTTCCGGGACAGCAGCGCCTTCGCCGGCCTGAAGTACCAGTACTTCGTCACCGCGGTGGACCACACCGGCCTCGAGTCGGTCCCCTCCAACACCGTGGACGTGGCCCTCGTGGATCCGAACACCCCAGTGCCGGCTGCCACCGGCAAAGTGGACATCAAGGCCATCGAAAAGACCAGCATCAGCCTCAAATGGCAGCGGGTCACCGGTGCTGCGGCCTACCAGGTCTACCGGTCCACGTCCCCGAACGGACCATTTGAGTACGTCGGCCGGGCCACCGAGGTGAACTACACGGACACCACGGTCCTGACCACCATCAGGTACTACTACCGCGTAACCACCGTGAACAAGGGCGGCGAATCCGCGCCGTCCGCCGTGATCGGGACCGAAAAGGTCACCATAGTGAACCGGCAGATGGAGGCGCTTGACCGCGCCCCCGTTGCGCTGCTGACAGGCGAGGGCGTCCGCGTGGGTTGGCGCATGCTGGGCCTGGACCCGGAGCAGATCGGCTTCCATGTCATCCGCGACGGCGTCCAGCTCACCGTTGACCCGATCCGGAACAGCACCACCTACCTTGATGCCGAGGGAACCGCGGGCTCCCGGTACGTCATCAAGGCTGTGGGCAACGGCGCGGACCAGCTCACCGCCGAGTTCGCCCCCATGGCGCAGGACTACCTGGCGGTCAAGCTGGACAAGCCTGCCGACGACTACACCAAGGACGGGCAGCCCTACAGCTATTCGGCCGGCGACTCGAGTGTTGCCGACGTCGACGGCGATGGCACCTACGAGGTCATCCAGCTGTGGTCACCGTCCAACTCCAAGGACAACTCACAGGCGGGCTACACCGGCACCGTCTACGTGGACGCCTACAAGATGGATGGGACCAGGCTCTGGCGGATCAACATGGGCCCGAACATCCGTGCCGGCGCGCACTACACGCAGCTGCTCGCCTACGACTTCGACAGCGACGGCAAGGCCGAAATCGCGATGAAGACTGCGGACGGCACACGTGACGCAGCAGGCACGGTCGTCGGAAATGCCACCGCGGATTACCGCAACAGCAGCGGCTACGTCCTGACGGGACCGGAGTACCTCTCGGTCTTCCACGGCGCCACGGGCACCATCATGGACACCGTGGCCTACGATCCGCCCCGCGGTGATGTGGCAGCCTGGGGTGACGGCTACGGCAACCGCGTGGACCGCTTCCTGGGGGCTGTGGCCTACCTCGACGGCGAACACCCCTCCATGATGTTCAGCCGCGGCTACTACACCCGCACCGTGCTGGCCACGTACGATCTCGTGGCCGGCAAGATCGTCAAGCGCTGGATCTTCGATTCAGACACCGCAGGCGCCCAGTACCGCGGCCAGGGAAACCACAACCTCTCAGTGGCCGACGTGGACGCTGACGGCAAGGATGAGTTCGTCTTTGGCTCCTTGACCATCGATGACAACGGCAAGCCGCTCTACAACACCGGCCTCGGCCACGGCGATGCGATCCACACCAGTGACCTTGACCCCTCCCGGCCGGGACTCGAAACGTTCGCCGCCCACGAGGACATGGGTTCCAGCGGGAACAAGGGCGCCACGTTCCGTGACTCCCGGACCGGTGAGGTCCTCTGGAGCATTCCGGCCCTCAAGGACACCGGACGGGCAGCAGCCGGCGACATTGACCCCCGGCATGCCGGGGCCGAGGGCTGGGCTATCGGCGGCGACGCCGCGTGGAACTCCCCGGTGGGCGAACTCCGCTCAGCCAAGGGCGGCCTGATCGCCAATAAGATACCGGCGGCCAACTTCCTTGCCTGGTGGGACGGGGACCTGCTCCGCGAGATCGTGGACCACGATTGGGATGCCACCACCAGCAAGGGAACACCGAGCATCTCGAAATGGAACTGGGAAACCGAGTCAAGTGACCGTCTCCTGACGGCCACCGGCGCAAAGTCGAATAACAGCACCAAGGGGACCCCGGCCATCCAGGCCGACCTCCTGGGCGACTGGCGTGAGGAAATCGCGTGGCCGTCGTCGGACAGCACGGAACTGCGGATCTACACCACCACCGCAGGCACTGACGTCCGGCTCCGGACCCTGATGCACGATCCTGTGTACCGCCTCTCGGTGGCACGCGAAAACATCTCCTACAACCAGCCGCCGCATCCCGGCTTCTTTATCGGTGCCGGCATGGAGTTGCCGGCACAGCCGGACATCACCTACACCGGCGCACGCTAACCGCATGGACACGCCGTAACCGTCAGCGAAACAACACGTTGCACCACGAACTGCCCTGTCCGCCCTCCGGCGGGCGGGGCAGTTCCTGTTGCGTCTTTGTGTCCTCCCCGACGCCCGGGTAACCCCGGCGCCTCAGTAAGATCGCAGCATGACTGAGTCCGCCGCCAATTCCGTGACCCTCCGCTTCCTGGCCGCTCCGATGGACGTGGGCCACAGCGGGTCCGTTGACGCCGGAACGGTGCTGGAGTGGGTGGACAAGGCCGCTTATGCTGCCGCCGTCGGCTGGGCAAAGTCCTACTGCGTCACGGCCTACGTCGGCAACATCCACTTCGCAGACCCCGTGAACAGCGGGGACATGGTGGAGGTACAGGCCACCATCGTGTACACGGGCCGCTCCTCCATGCATATCCGCACCGTGGTCTCCTCCAGCGATCCCAAGGGTGGCCCGGCCACGATGCGCAGCCAGTGCATCGTGATCTTCGTAGCGGTCGGCGATGACGGAAAGCCCATCCCCGTGAGGCAGTTTGAGCCGGCAACCGCGGAAGAGATCGAACAGCGCGATCACGCCGTGGCACGGATCAAGGTCCGGGAACGGATCGTCGAAGCTATGAACGCCCAGGAATATACCGACGCCGGGACGGCCGAGCGTGTGACGCTGCGGTTCATGGCCGCCCCCACGGACGTGAATTGGGGAGGGAAGGTCCACGGCGGCATCGTGATGAAGTGGATCGACGAAGCCGCTTACGTCTGCGCTTCCCGCTACTGCGGCCTGGACACGGTAGCAGTCTTCTCCGGCGGTGTCCGCTTCTACCGGCCACTGCTGATCGGCCACGTGGTGGAAGTGGAGGCGCGCCTGGTTTACACCGGAACCAAGGGAATGCACGTGGCTGTCCACGTGCGCTCCGGTGATCCGAAGACCAGGGAGCTGAACCTGACCACGTACTGCCTCACCGTGATGGTGGCGCGCGACGCCGAAGGCACCTCCGTGCCCATCCCCCGCTGGGTGCCGGTCTCGGAGGAGGACAAGCGGCTGCACGCGCATGCGCGCGAGCTGCTCGAAATCCGGGGCACAGCCCCGGGAAACCGGCTCCCCAACCACCTGCTGGCCCAGGGCTAAGCCCGTTCCAACGGCGGTGGGTGGACCTTAGAAGCCGCCGCCTCCGGCGTCGGCCGCCATGTTCGCGAAGCGGGAGTAGTGGCCCTGGAACGCCACCACAATGTCCTTGGTGGGTCCGTTACGGTGCTTGGCGATCAGGATGTCAGCCTCGCCTGCACGCGGTGACTCCTTGTCATAGACGTCTTCACGGTGCAGCAGAATGACCATGTCGGCATCCTGCTCGATGGAACCGGATTCACGGAGGTCCGAGACCATGGGCCGCTTGTCCTGGCGCTGCTCGGAGCCACGGTTCAGCTGCGAGAGGGCAATCACCGGCACCTGGAGCTCCTTGGCCAGGAGTTTGAGCGCGCGGGAGAACTCGGAGACTTCCTGCTGGCGCGACTCCACCTTCTTGCCCGAGCTCATGAGCTGCAGGTAGTCGAGGATCACCAGCTTGAGGTCATGCTGCTGCTTGAGACGGCGGCACTTGGCACGGATTTCCATCAGCGACATGTTGGGGCTGTCGTCAATGAACAGCGGGGCATCGTTCATCCTGCCCATGGTGGTGGCGATCTTGGACCACTGCTCGTCCTTGATGGTGCCCTTGCGAAGGTCCTGCAGGCCGATGGTTGCCTCGGCCGAGAGGAGGCGCATGGCAATCTCGTTCCGGCCCATTTCCAGGGAGAACATGACCGTGGCCAGGTTGTTCTTGATCGCGGCCGACCTGGCGAAGTCCAGGGCAAACGTGGACTTACCGACAGCGGGCCGGGCGGCGATGACAATCATCTGGCCCGGGTGCAGGCCGTGGGTGAGTTCGTCCAGCTCGTAGAAACCGGTGGGCACACCTGTCATGCCTTCGCCGCGGTGTCCGGAGGCTTCGATCTCGTCCACCGTGGCTTCCATGACGTCTTTGAGGACCACATAGTCCTCGGCCGTGCGGCGCTCGGCCACGGCGTAGACCTCAGCCTGGGCCTGGTTGACCAGATCCTCCACCTCGCCATCGGAGCCATAGCCCAGCTGGACGATCTTGGTTCCTGCGTTGACGAGGCGGCGGAGGACAGCCCGTTCGGCAACGATCTCGGCGTAGTAGCCGGCGTTGGCCGCGGTGGGTACGGTCTGGATCAGCTCGTGCAGGTAGGCAGGGCCGCCGATCCTGTTGATCTCGGCACGCTTGGTCAGTTCATCCGAGACGGTGACGGCGTCGGCGGGCTCGCCACGGCCATAGAGGTCAATGATGGCCTCATAGATGGTTTCGTGGGCCGGCCGGTAAAAATCCTGGCCGCGGAGGATTTCCACAACATCGGCGATGGCATCCTTGGAAAGCATCATGCCGCCAAGAACAGACTGCTCAGCGGGGATGTCCTGGGGCGGCTTTCGGCTGGTTTCTGATCCGCGGGTACCCTCGATCGAGTCCAGGTGCGTTACTGACAAAGCTGCCGTCCTCCGTTTATATGCCGCGTGATGCCGCGGCGTTCAAGCCAATTCCTGCCGGATGCCGGCCTGTGGTTCTTTCACAACCTGCCTCCAGCGCGGCTGCTTCAGGTCTATCAGCCGCCACTGACAACGAAGGCCGCGTGGGCCTGGGCAGTCGGTTGTGCGGGCAAAGAGAGTTATCCCCACAATCCACAAAGTTATCCACAGAGGTTGCCGCCGGAGCAGGAATGGGTACCTGCCACCGGGGCACATACCCGTCCGCGGCGGCGCTGATTGCACCTCACGGAACAGGTCTCCCGCTACGGTATCCGGCCCCGCTCCACTGTCCAAGCCCACCTCCCGCCCGGCCTGTGGATAACCTGTGCACTAACTGGCATAGCTTGTGCACAGCCTGTGGGTGAACCTGTGGAAACAAAAATACTTTGCACCCCTGCGAGCCTCTGACCTGCACAAACATTATTCCGGGGTGTGGACGAAATATTATTTTTCGAAACCTTCATCCACAGCTTGCAGCCCGGCCGGCCCGGACCGGGACCGCTTTGGCCTCCTTCGGAGGGCCGATTCATTCACTTCCCGTGATGAACCCCACAGGCTCTGTCTGCTTTGACGGGACGGCGGCAGCCATGTATGCAAAGGCGGGAATGTGCTGTGGATAACGCCCCGTCTGGCATAAGCTCTAAACATGGGCGACATACTGATGGTCCTGCTGCCGGCCATCATCCTGGGGGCAGTTATTTGGGCACTGACAACAGCCCTGAGGCCCCGTGATTCGGGGACTTCGGATGCGGAAAAATATCAACAGGACCTCGCCAGACGCTCGGCAGAGCATTATGCGGAGCAGGTGCGGGTGGCTACGGCCGCACGTGCCCGGCTTGAGGCCAAGACCCGTCCCAGCCAGAACGAACAACAGCAACTGCAGCAGGAAGGCAACGCCCGCGCCGCGCAGCGCGCCCAGTCCGGGACGGCGGCCGGTCACCACGGTCAGTCGGTGGCTCACGGCGGGCAGTTGGACCCACAGCTTGCCTTGCAGCTTCAGACGCTGGCCCGTAACGGGCACAAGATTGAAGCCATCAAGCTTCTCCGTCAAGCAACCCAAACAGACCTGGCAACCGCCAAAGAGTATGTAGATCGGCTTTAGAAATGGAATCGCTCGTGATCCCCGTCATTATCCTCGCGGTCGTCGGCGCCGCAGTGGCCCTGGCAGCCCGCGCGTTCAGCAGGCGGCAGTCATCCGCCAGGGAAGCGGGCTCTGTTCCGCCGCCGGATCCGGTAGAGCTGGCGCGCAGTGCCGCCGCAAAGCTCACCGAAGAACAGCACCGCCGGCTGTACGCCCTGATTGCACAGGGTCAGGCAATGGCGGCCATCAAACTCTATTACGAGTCCACAGGTGAGGGCCTGCGCTCTGCCCGCGACGCCGTGGCGGCGTTGGCCGCCCACCCGCAGCCCTACCGCAGCGTTCCGGCCGAAACGGCCGAGGTGGACACTGACGACGACGCACCGCAGCGGTTCCCGTACCGGTACCGTGCCATTGCCAGCAAGGGTGATGTCACGCGGGAGGTCAGCAGCAACATGCTCAACGACGAAATCTACGGGCGCATCCGCACTCTGGCGCGAAGCGGCGACACAGAGGCCGCCGCGAACGCCCTCACCAGGCACTCGGACATCACCTTGAAGCAGGCGCGCGAGTTCATTGCCCTGCTCGATGACTAGCCGGACGCCTGCTGGGCCCTAGAAGTCGAACAGGTCCCCCAGCCAGCCTTCCTTCTTCTTGGGCCGCCGGCGGTCGTAGTCGCGGTCATAGCCCTGCTTGCCGTAGTTCCGGTCGTCAGAGCGGGGCCGGTCGTAGCGGGGCTGGCCACGCTGGGGCTCAAAGTTCGGATACAAGGGCGGCGGAACCGGCGCCGATGCCTGCGGCGCAGCAGCCGGGCGGGCCGCCGGCTGGGCGCTTCCCCCCATTGCCTCGTTGGCGCGGTCGATGATCTTATCCAGCTCACCCCGGTCGAGCCAGACGCCGCGGCACTGGGGGCAGTAGTCAATCTCCACACCGCTGCGTTCGCTCATGATCAGGTCAATCGAATCCACGGGACATTTCATGACCGGTCAACGATCGGCGGGCCAGGTTAGTTCGGCAGCCGGGATCAGCAGCCGGATCAGCGGCCACCCGATATGCCTGCCAGCAGCTGTTCGAACGGCAGCGACTGCGCCACGGCGGGCCGGGAGCCCGGCTGCCCGCCCGTGAGGAGGTCCGCAAGCTCGGCTGCTGCACGGTCGATGCGGGCCGACAGGGGTGATCCGCCGTCGTCGTTGTTCCCCCAGTCCTGTGGGCCGGCAAAGACGCCGGTAGCAGTCATCCTGGTCCGCAGGTAGCTGAACAGCGGACGCATGGCGTACTCGAGGACCATCTGGTGGCGGTCCGTTCCGCCGGTGGCCCCGAGCAGCACGGCCTTGCCTTCCAGGGACTTTGGATCAAGGACGTCGATGAACGACTTGAAGAGGCCGCTGTAGGACGCGCTGAAGACGGGGCTGACGGCAATGATGCCGTCGGAGGCCTCCACGCCGGTGATGACATCAGCCAGGCGCGGGCTTGCGTAGCCGGTGACAAAGTTGTTTGCGATGTCCACGGCGAAGTCCCTGAGCTCAACAACGTCCACGCTCACGTCATAGCCCGCGGCACTGAGCCGGTGTTCTGTGGCGGCGGCAAGCTGATCGGCAAGAAGCCGGCTTGAAGACGGGACACCAAGGCCGGCGGAAAGGACGGTGATGCGGCGGGTTTCCACTATGGACTCCTGAAAGTTCGGTTGATACCAGGTTACATGTGTTTGCATGTATCGAGGTAACCGGCGGCAGCCTGCGTTTATTCCGCACCACCGGCGGAGCCGCTGCGCGGACGGCCGCACCCCGCCCAACCCGCATCCTTGACAGCCCATCCAGCCTTGGGGAACATCGAGAGATGCCGGTGCCTGGCTGTCCCAGGAGCCGGCCGGCGGTCCCCTCCTCGAAGGGATATCGGATGAAGTCGGCCCTCTCTCGTCTCAGATCCTTCCGGGGTGTGGCCACAACCGCGGCAGCCCTCATGGCGGTCTCCATCGCGGGTTGCACCAGCGGTCCGGAGCCGCCTGACCGGCAGTCCCCTGCGGCTGAAGTACGGATCGCTGCTGTCGGCGACATGAACGGCCCCAAGACCACTGACCCGGACAGCCCGTCCGGCCGGAACGCTGCAGCGATCACCCGACTCGTGCAGGACAACGAAATTGATGCGTTCCTGGGGCTCGGGGACTTCCAGTACGACATTGCGGACTGCGCCGACTACGTAAAGTACTGGACGCCCCTGTGGGGTGGCACGATGCCCAAGTTGTACTGGGTGTCTGCGCCAAACCACGACTGGGAACCAGGGCGGAACGAAGACCTCGACAACTTCATGAACGGCCAGTGCCCGGGGTCCAAGGACAAGGCAGCCATCAACGAACAGCGCGGGTTCATCGGGAACGGAAGGGCCTACTCCAAGGACTTCGGGAACTGGCACTTTGCGTTCCTGTCGTCCGCCCACTGGCGGTATAACCCCAAGCAGGCCGAGTCATTGACGGCATGGCTCGATGAAGACCTCGCCGCAGCCAAGGCGGCCGGTAAGCATCTGGCAGTCGTCTACCACGAACCGTACTTCACATCGAACACGGACGAGCATGAGCGGGCAGCTGACCACAAGCCGTGGATCGACGTGATGTGGAAGCACCGGGTCCGCCTGACCCTGTCGGGGTCCCAACACAACTACGAACGGTCATGTCCGGTGGACAACGCCGACCAGTGCGTCAGTGACGGCATGACAGCCTTCCAGGTCTCCACGGGAGGTATTGGTCTGCGTCCGTTCACCAGCAGTCCGCCGTACATCGAGAAGCGGTTCAGCGACACCCACGGTTTCCTTCGGCTGACACTCAGGGACGACGGGTCTTTTGACTGGAATTTCGTTCCAACGTCGGGCTCAAGCACGGACTCAGGGACGCGCGGCTGACAAAGCCGGGCCGGCTCTGCCAGACTGCCTGCATGGCTGAAAACAAGACACAGGCAACCGGCGCGTCAGTGGAGGAATTCATCGCCGCCGTCGAACACCCTGTCCGGCATCGTGACGGCCTTCGCCTGCTGGAGCTGATGACTGGGATCACCGGAGAGAAAGCGGAGATGTGGGGACCCACAATTGTGGGCTTCGGGCACTACCACTACAAATACGAAACGGGCAGGGAGGGCGATGCCGCCGCAGTGGGGTTCTCTCCCCGGAAAGCGAGCCTTTCGCTCTACGGGCTCACCTATGGCCCCGAGGCGGAGGAACTGCTGCCGAGGCTGGGTAAGTACAAGACCGGCGCGGGCTGCCTGTACATCAACAAGCTCGAGGATGTGGACGAGGCAGTCCTTGCCGAGCTGATCCGGGCGGGCTACCGGCACGTGACCACAGTGATGCACAGCCCCTGACCCACCCGTCCACCACAGCAACGCGGGGTCACTTAATGTCCCTCGGGAGCCGTTTATTGGGTCTTGAGTGACCCCGCGTTGCAGTGGCGTCGGGCTGTCCGCGGGACGCAGGAAGACCCCCGCCGCCGGTGAGGGCGACGGGGGTCTTCCGGCAGTTCAGTGCTGCGTAGCCCTGAGGACTACTTGCCTGCGACTACGTCGAGTTCGATCACAGCAGCAACGTCGTCGTGGAGACGGACGTTGGCCTGGTAGGAACCAACCGACTTGATGTGTGCCGGCAGTTCAACCTTGCGCTTGTCGATGCGGCCAAGGCCAGCGGCCTCAACAGCGTCAGCGACGTCGGCCTGCTTGACGGTGCCGAACAGGCGTCCGGTCTCGCCAGCCTTGACGACGAGCTTGACCGGCTTGGCGGAGAGTGCAGCGGCCTGCTTCTGAGCGTCTTCCAGGGAAGCGTGCTCGCGGGCGGCGCGGGCAGCCTTGATGGACTCAACCTGCTTCTCGCCACCCTTGGACCAGGTCAGGGCGAAGTTGCGGGGCAGCAGGTAGTTACGTGCGTAACCGTCCTTGACCTCGACAACGTCGCCAGCAGCACCGAGACCGGTTACTTCGTGGGTCAGAATGAGCTTTGCCATGTTAGTTTCCCTTCCTTAACCGCGGCCAGCGCCGGAGTAAGGCAGCAGAGCAACTTCGCGGGCGTTCTTGATTGCCTGGGCGATTTTGCGCTGTTCCTGCACCGTGACGCCAGTGACGCGACGGGCGCGGATCTTTCCGCGGTCGGAGATGAACTTGCGCAGCAATGCTACGTCCTTGTAGTCGATGACAGTGATGTCAGCGGCCTTCAAGGGGTTGGACTTTGGTTTGGGCTTACGGAGTTCAGCCTTAGCCATCGTGGAGCTCCTATTCTATGGAGCCCGTGGATGTTGATCCACGGGATGGTGGTGGTCCGACGGCGGCAGTAACCTGGGTGCCTTTGGGCACCTGGGCTGTCCCGGCGTCGGGCCTTGTTTTTTGTTGTTTAGAAGGGAGGTTCGGAATCGGGGCCGTTGCCCCAGCCGCCCGCATTGGAGACGCCGGGCGTTGCCCAGGGATCCTCCTGTGCAGCCTGCTGGTTGCCGCCACCGAAGCCACCGGAGTTGCCGCCCTGGTTTCCACCAGAGTTGCCGCCACCGAAGCCACCGCCGCCGTTGCCGCCGCCGAAGCCACCCTGTCCACCCTGACCGCCGGAGCGCTGGGTGCGGTTAACCTTGGCATTGGCGTAGCGCAGGCTCGGGCCGATTTCATCGACTTCGAGCTCGATTACGGTGCGCTTTTCGCCTTCTTTGGTTTCGTAGGAACGGCTCTTCAGCCGGCCGGAAACAATCACGCGCATGCCCTTGGTGAGGGACTCGGCGACGTTCTCGGCTGCTTCACGCCAGACGGCAGCGCGGAGGAACAGGGTTTCCCCGTCCTTCCACTCATTGGACTGGCGGTCAAAGGTGCGTGGGGTGGAAGCGATGGTGAAGTTCGCTACTGCCGAACCTGACGGTGTGAACCGCAATTCCGGGTCATTGGTGAGATTACCGATGACCGTAATAGTGGTTTCGCCTGCCATCTACTGCCTCCTTGTTCGATCCTGGATGAAGAATTCGATCCTGCGGGTAAAGAATGAAGATTGAAGCTGAAATTACTCAGCAACAACTTTCTGCTCTTCGGGGCGGGTGATCTTGGTGCGCATGATGGTCTCGTTAAGAGACAACTGGCGGTCAAGTTCCTTGGCGGTATCCGGCTTGGCGGTGAAGTTCACCACGGCGTAGATACCTTCAGACTTCTTCTTGATTTCGTAGGCCAGCCGACGACGGCCCCAGATGTCAACCTTTTCGATGGTTCCACCATCGTTGGTGATGACATTCAGGAACTTCTGAAGCGACGGCTCAACGGTACGCTCTTCGACCTCGGGGTCGATGATTACCATCAATTCGTAAGGACGCATATGTGAACCCACCTCCTTTGGGCTAAGCGGTTACGGCATTTCCGTAACAGGAGGTTCATTTGCGATGCCATGCAAAGCCCCGCCAACGGAACGGAGGCAGGGCGCAGCACAGACTTCAATATCTTAGTGCATTTGGACCGGATAGGCGATTCGCGCTTGACTCAAGGCTATCGAAGGACCCCGAACGCCGGAAGCCGGCGGCGGCGTATGTGGAAAACGGCGCCCGCGGCCGGTCCATGGCGTTCCGGGCCGAAGCTAGAGTACAGGGCATGGAAGCCGCCCAGCACAATGCCCGCCCGCTCAAGGTGAGGCGCAGCCGGCTCAGGTTTGTGGCCATGATGGCGGCCGGACTCAGCGCGGCGGCCGCAGCCGGCGCCGCCGGCCTGTGGGTACAGGCGCCGGCCGCGGGGTGGGCTACCGCATCCTTTGTCTACGTCGCCTGGGTCTGGCTGGTGGTCGGCCGCATGGATCCAGCGGAGACCAAGGCCCATGCCGTCGCCGAAGACCCCTCCCGGCCCACCACCGACCTGCTCATACTGGCGGCGAACATTGCGTCCCTGGCCGCAGTCGCCGTCGTCGTGGTCTATTCCCACAGGCGCGATGACGCCACACAGGTGGGCGGGGCGGCGTTGGTCCTGGCCAGCGTGGCACTGTCTTGGATGCTCGTGCAGACGCTTTTTACGCTGCGATACGCCGCCCACTATTACGGCGGGGAGAAGGACGGCGGCGTCAGCTTTAACCAGGACGAGCCCCCGCAATACACCGACTTCGCCTACCTGGCCACCAGCATCGGAATGACGTACCAGGTATCGGACACCAACCTTGAGAATCCGCGGATCCGGCGCGAGGCGCTTAAACACAGCCTGCTCTCGTACCTTTTTGGCACTGTCATCCTTGCGGCGACAATCAACCTGGTGCTGGGACTCGCGGTGTAATGCGTAATTGATACCTGCAAATGCACAAAAACCCCCACATAAAAGTCGAGTACACGTGACCTCGAATTTCTCTGGTGCAACACCCTGATCGAAGCTATATTTGCATCCATCGGCTGGGTACCGTGCTGGACGCAAATTAAGCATCCAGGAGTTTTGATCCGCAACCTGTGAGAGTGCGGATCCCTCATAAAGCAGTGCCGGATATAAAAGGAATCGGTCTCCTTCATAGAAGATGGGGGCCGCATGTCGTTAATTGGCAGAAGCATGGAGTTGCAGCGGATCCTCTCGGTGATCCGGGGACCCCGGGAATCTGCGCTGACAATCGTCGGGCGGCGGGGCGTGGGCAAATCCGCCCTCCTGTCCGAGATCCCGCGCCTCTCTGAATACCGGACGGTCTTCCTCCGGGCCAGCGCCTCCGAGTCCGACTGGCCGCTGTCAGGCCTTACCGCGCTCCTCAACGGGATAGACGATCCCGTGCTCAACCGGTTCGCCGAGAACCTGTTAAGGGATTCCACTGGCACCATGGACGTCCCCACCGTTTCAACCATGCTGCTCAACGGGTTGCACCAGCGCTCATCGTCACGGACCGTGATCGTGATAGACGACGCCGACCAGTTGGATCCCAGCAGCCAGGCAGTGATCGGATTCCTTGCCCGCCGCCTGGCCGGCACCGAGATCGCACTTTTCACCAGCGTCCGGGAAGACTCACCGGACAGTCCGTTCAACAGCCTGCCGGCACTTCACCTGAGGGTGCTCAGCTACAACGACACCGTTCGTATGCTGGAAGCGATCCCCGCCCGGCAAACGGCGACGGCGGCCGTGCACGCCGTAGCCGCAGCCACCCAAGGCAACCCGTTGGCCGCCGTCGAACTTTATACGTGCTTGCTGGAGCGCCAGGCGGAAGGGAAGTATGCGCTCCCCATCCCGCTGCCCTGCAAGGGAAGTTTTGAGGCGGAGTTCGCCGCAACGGTGGGCGGCCTGACCCCGGCGGCGCGCCACTTACTTGACCTCATGTCGTTATCCTGCCGGAGTGACATCGCCGCCTTGGAAAAAGTTGATGGCGACGTCTGGGCAGGCGTGGACGAGCTCCTGGCCAACGGCATGGTCAGCAGGTCCGGTCCGTACCTGCGGATCCAGGACCCGTTGCTCCGTGGTTATGCGTTCGGCACCATGACACCGGCCATCCGGACAGCCAACCACCGCGCGCTGGCCGATGCCGCCGGGGAAACGGACCCGTACGCACACCGGTGGCACCAGAGTTTCACCGCACTGGAACGCCAGACACCCTTTGGCCTGCTTCGGTTCGCCGTTGACCTGATCCGGGGCGGAGAGGTGTCATTCGCCGTGGAATTCATCGAGCGCGCACTGACCATCAATCCGTGGGAAGCAGAGACAGCGGCACGGCTCACAGCAGTGGCGGAACTGCTGTTCAACAGGGGTGAGTTCGTCTACGCCAGGCGCTACCTGGACTGGGCACAGCGCGTGACACGCAACCCTCCGCTTATTCTTCGCCTCACAGGGCTCGCCTTCGAAATCCAATTCATGCAAGGCGCTGCCGTTCGGTCCAGCATGGTGCTCCGCCTTGTCAAGGAGTTCGGGCAGCACGATCCGGCTTACTCCGCCTCGCTGTTGGCCGTCGGTTCGCTCTATTACGCCGAGCGGTGGGAACTGGAGGATGCGAAAGCGCTGCTCCAACACGCCGAAAAGTTTGGGGACGCCGCCTCCGAGAACTCCCTGGCGGTGGCAGACCAGGCCAAAATTCTGATCGAAGCGATCAGTGGCAACACGGATGACGTCAGCCGTCAGCACGAGGCTGCCGGCAAGACTGTCGCCACGCTCCTGGTGCAGGGGAGGGCCCTGAGCTACGCGGGACACCATGACCTTGCCCAGGAAGCCTTCGCCAGAGTCCGGAACTCGGCGGAAGCGAGCAACGTCAATTGGCGGGAAACCGCAGACTGCCTCGCTGTTGATAACGAGATCCGGGCGGGCCATGTCCGCAAGGCCATCCGGCTCATTGAAGACCTGGAACTCAACGAACCGGAAGCGAAATACCACCGGGGGATGCGGCACATCTTCCGGGTATGGCGGGCCCATTCCCTGGGCGATGAGGCCATGGCACGGCTCTACGTTGCAGAGGCGCAGCATTTCTTCGGGGCGGACGGCCATCCGGCCATCACCGCCCAGTTGGCGGCCTGCCAGGGGCACTTCGCACTCATGCGCGGCAATCTGGCGGAGTCCCTCGCGCAGCTCTCCCGCGCCGCCGAGATCGGAGCGGGATACGGAAACCCGACGCTGCTCCGCTGTGAGGCGGATCTGGTGGAAGTCCTGGTCCGCCTGGGCCGCCACCACGAAGCGACCCAGGCGCTCCGCCGGCTGGCGGGCCGCGCCGTGGGACAGCGGTCTCCCTGGCTGGTGACGGCCGTGGCCCGCAGCCGGGCCATGCTTGCCGACGGCGAACAGTCGCTTCACCTGTTCAAGTACGCCCTCGAGTCCCCGGCCTCCCAGGATTCGGTCCTGGAGCGCGCCAGGACCCTGCTGTGCTACGGGGAGCGGTTGAGCGCATTTGGCCGGCAACGCGAGGCCAAGGACGGCCTGATGCGCGCGAAGGTCATGTTTGACGAAGCCGGTGCGGACGCTTGGGCCCAGCACGTCGGGTCGCTGCTGCTCGACGAACGGATGGAACCGGCAGGAGCCCCCGGCAACCCCGCAATCCTCCTGCTTTCAGACCATGAGCGCGTGTTGGCCCGCATGGTGGCGCGCGGGATGCGGAACAAGGAAATCGCGGCAACCCTCTACGTGTCTGTGAGGACCGTAGAGGTGCGCCTCACCACGATTTACCGGAAGCTCGGCGTTGAATCACGCGCACAGCTGACAGCCCTCGCGACGGGCAAGGAGGCCGCCCGGGCCAGTGAACAATATGTCCTTCCCTTCCTCTAGGCCAACGGCCGGGATACAGGATCTGCAGGTTCCCGCAGTTCCCGCATGGTTCCGTGCCCGGGCCCGCACAACAGGCTGCTTCCCGCGCCGGAAGGGAACGCAGCCAACTAAATTGGCAGTACGGAATGCAAAGTCCCTGGGGGCCAGGACGGGAAGGACCCGGACAATGAGTACGGTCGCCAGAGAAGCCGGTGCCAGGTGACTGCGGAAACCGTGCTGGCCCGCATCAAAGTCATGGAACCGTGGCTCGGCGACGATGAGACCCGCGCCGTGGCCGAGGTCCTGGCCTCGGGAGTGCTCACCCAGGGGCCGAAGGTGAAGGAGTTTGAGGCGAACTTCAGCGCCGTGCAGGAGGTGCGCCACGCCGTCGCAACGTCCAGCGGCACGTCCGCGCTGCACCTGGCATTGGTCGTGGCCGGCATCGGTCCCGGCGATGACGTGGTGGTTCCGTCACTGGCCTTCATCGCCACCGTCAATGCCGTGACATACGTCGGGGCGCGGCCGGTATTCTGCGACGTTGATCCGCTCACGGGCACCGTGACTGCGGCCGCTGTCCGGGCGGCACTGACCCTGGACACGCGGGCCGTGATCGTGGTGGACCAGGCCGGCGTTCCGGTTGACCTGGACCCTGTTGTCGAGCTGTGCGAGCGGCACGAAATCATCCTGATCGAAGACGCCGGATGCGCTGTTGGCTCTGCGTACCGGGGCAGGCCTGTGGGCACCGGGGCGGACATTGCCGTGTGGTCATTCCACCCGGATAACGTCCTCACCACCGGCGAAGGAGGCATGCTGACAACCCACCGGGCGGACTGGGCGGCACGGGCCCGGAGCCTCCGTGGCCATTCGCTGAACGTGCCGCCGGTGGACCGCCACCGCTCCCCCGTGGCCGCGCCGGAGGTTTACGTCGAGGTCGGCTTCGACTACCAGATGACGGAACTGCAGGCTGCGCTCGGCGTTGTGCAACTGGGCAGGCTGGGCGAGATCGTGGCCCGCCGCCGCGAGATCGCGGCCCGTTATGAGGCGGGCCTTTCCGTCCTCGCCGGGCTCCGGTTGGTCACCGATCCGCCCTACGGGGAAACCAACTTCCAGTCCTTCTGGCTCGAAGTCCTCCCGGGCTTTGCCACCGACCGGGAAGGGCTCCTGGGCCGCCTGGCCGATGCCGGGATTTCAGCGTGCCGCGGCCCGATGGCGGCACACCGACAGCCCGCCTACCGGTGGCGCGATACTGGAAACGCAGGGCTCCAGGCCACCGAACGCCTGACCGACCGGACCCTGGTTCTTCCGATCTTCCACAACCTGGAGAACGTGGGCCTGAACCGCGTCATGAACAGCATTCGTGCGGCAGCCGGGATCCGCCCGTGAGAGGTCCGATACTGAGCGCTGCCGGCGTTACCCCGGAAGGTTGCCTCCCGGGGCCTCCGCGGTGCCCGTTATGCCACCGCCAGGCACAGCGGGCGGGCGTACGGAATGTCTTTGGGAGCGGCCGCAGAGGCGTCCCCGCCAGGCGATGCCCTTATCATCTGAGTATGCGTGAACACTTGCTCGTCCTGGGGGTGGCGGCTATCTTCCTGGCCGGCTGCTCGGCACCGTCCGCTCAACCGACAGTCGAGTGGGCAGAGCCGGCCACCACTTCAGCTTCAGCCACGCCCACCCCAACGCCCACGCCCACGCCCAAGGTGAAGCCGACGCTCACGCCCACGCCGAAGCCGACGCCGACAACGCTGTCGACCGGCTCGGCCGCCACGGATTTGAACTGGGGTACGCCGATCGCCGGCGACGAGTTCGATTACATCGGGGCCCCGGACCCCGCGAAGTGGTCCGTGTACAACAGTGCCGGGCATGCGGGAAATGGCATCCGCAGTCCGCAGCAGGTCACCGTAGACGGTTCCAAAATGGTCATCAATGGGACAGCGGATGGCACGACCGCTGGAATCAGCGCAAAGTTCGGCAGGCAAAAGTACGGCCGGTGGGAGGTCCGGGCGGCGGGCTCGGGTGACAATGAGTACCATCTGGTGGCGCTCCTGTGGCCGGACAGCAGGAACTGGCCGTGTGAAGGCGAAGTTGACTACGCTGAGACCGCTGGTGACTGGAACGTCATGAAGTTCTACCATCACTATTCATGTGCGAACAAGCAGACGTCGACGGCCATTGCCCTGGACGTCAGTCAGTTCCACAACTACGCGGTTGACTGGTCTCCCCAGGGGATTGTCGGCTACGTGGATGGGGTGAAGTGGTTTGAGGACACCGACCCCGGGCACCAGCCTCCTGCATCGATGCACCAGACGCTGCAACTGGACTGGTTCCCGGACGACTCCCCTAACGGCCCTGGTGAAATGCGGGTGGACTGGGTGCGCGTCTATGCGCCCGCCGGTACTACTCCCTGACTCCCGCAGCGGCTCCAGGCCGCGGCCTCCCATGGGTCATGAAGGAGACCCGGCAGTCTCCCTGGCTTGACCGGTGCCTCAGCCACCATCCGGACGCCAGTACCGTAGACCGCCGCTGGTGCCGCCATCATGGGCGACGTCGACCACGACGTACGGGAATGCCTGACGGTCCGACTGGTCAGGTCCGCCACCGCGGACGTCTGAAGACCACGTGCCGGTGTTGGCGTACCGGGTGGAGGACGCCTCCAGCGCCGACTCAAGGGCCCGGTGGGTGTGGCCCGAGATATACCAGGCCACCCCGGAACCGTGTGCCTCCAGGATCCGCGCGGAGCGGCCCGCTGCAGCAGGAGCCTTCTCGCCGGCACTTCTGCGCCCGGCCGCCGCGAGCACCATACGGGTGGCGGCGCGCGGGAGCGCCTGGACCGTGCGGAACCGGGACAGGCGCGCCAGCGCCCTAACGGCTGCCTCGTCGAGCGTGAGCCCTGCTGACGCGGTCTGCAACATCCCGTCGTACGCGGACTCCCGGACGCGGCGTTCGGCCCTTTCAGACTCCAGGCAGGCCCGTGCAACGGCCCGGGCACGGCTCACGCGCGACGACGACGGCTGGGCGTGCCAGGCAGCGAGCGGTGGCAGGGCGAGGCCATCTGTGCCGTTGACGCCCGTGCGGAGCAGTTCAGGGATGCGGTGCAGCGCGTGGTGTTGGTGCCCATGCTCCGCCACCAGCACCTGGGGAACGTGGAGCAACCACGGATGTACCTGGATCCGGGTGGGCTCACCGGGTGACAGAAGCTCGGACAGGCGGGCCGCAACCGCGGGCCGGGCCAGTTCCACGTCGTGGTTTCCGCACACAAAGTGCAGCTGCACGCCACCCGCGGCACACGCCGCCAGCGCCTCGAACGTGGCGGGGTGGCTTGCAAGGATGGACTCGAGCCGGGCCAGGCTCCCGCCCTCGTCGAAACCGGCGAGCTCGAACGTGTCACCGACGAAGGCCACGCGCTGCTGCGGACCGGATGCTGCGAGCACTTCGCGGTGCAGGAACTCCGGCAGTACCCTGCCGGGGAGCCGGGGGTCCTCATCCAAATCGCCCAGGTGGAGGTCGCTAAGGAGCCACCACCGTGCCGCGCGGCTCACGCGATCAGTCCCAGGACGCGTGGAACGAAGAGGATCAGGTAGAGCGCCCACATGACGGCCACAGCCCTGCCGCTCACCGTTCGGCCGAGGACCTTCGGGCGCGTGGTCTGCCCGGAGTCTGCGCCGGCGCGCCGGACCTCGAGCGCGACGAGGGTGACCAGCAGCGCGGCAGCCGCAAGCAATCCCGCAACGTCGATCATGACGTGGCCTCCTGCCGTGCGCGTGCCACGCACGCGAGGACGGTGATGACTGCCATCGTGACGACGCATGCCTGCCATGACCACACAGACAGGTAGAACATCGCGGTGGCCACCGCGGTGAGCGAGGCTAGCCCCAGAGCCACGACGAGCAGTGCGGTCAACGCGCCGTCGGTCACGGGCGTGAGCCGCGCCAGTGCCTGGCCCGGGAGCAGGATGAGGACTGCGATGGCAGCGATGGCCTGCAGCAGTGTTGGCAGCCCGATGAGCGTCACCAGTGTGAGAGCGACCGCCGCGAGAGCGAGGGCGATGGTAAGCCGGCTGATACCAATGCCGCTCATGGCGTCACCCGGTACACGCGGGCGTCAGCGGTGCTGAACGCGAGCTGCACCCCGTCCTGCGCGCTGAACCATTCCTCCAAATCGGCGAATCCGCGGATGCTGCTCTTTCCCTGGAGTACGAGACTCGCCTCCGATGCCCTCGTCAGCAGCAGGAACGCGCCTGCGGAGTTGTTCCGTGCGTAGGTGTAGATGAGCGGGCCGCACGTCTCCGTCGTCAGACTGGACGGGCACAGGTCGTCTATCGTCCGGTACCGGTGTTCGAGGTAGGTCTCGTCGCGCCAGGGCGTCGGGTGGGCCGCCGAAATGATCGTGGCGCCGGGTGGCGCGAGGCTCTGGACGGTGGTGACGGCGGCCATCTCGGCATCGCTGAATACGTCATACTCGGCGTTACCGTAGCGGCCGGTTACACTCATCACGGTCAGCAGCAAGCAGGTGAGCGCCAGACGCTTCGCCGCCCGGACGGACGGGCGGCGAAGCGTCTGGCGCTCACCTGCTTGC